>CAWVZQ010000361.1:0-3484 GCA_963934405.1 uncultured Opitutales bacterium
GGCAAGAAGGAGAAGCAAAAGGCGGGCAAAAAGCCTAGGAAGAAATAAACCTCTTTCACCAAATCCTCCCTGTCCTTTAGTTTTGCTTTGTCTAATTGCATTCGATCCTTTCAGAATTGTTCTTTCTGCCCGTTACTTTTGCTTAACTTAATCCTATTCCAATACATGAAGAAACTCATATCTATACTCTTTGCCCTTTTGGCGGTTTCGATTTCCGCCAAGCAGCCCAATATCGTGCTGGTCATTACCGACGACCAAGGCTATGGCGACCTCGGTTGCACGGGCAACCCCGTGATCAAGACGCCACACACCGATAAGTTGGCCAACGAGTCGGTCTGGCTGAGCGACTATCACGTGGCGCCGACCTGTTCGCCCTCGAGGTCCGCTCTAGTGACGGGTCACTGGACGAATCGTACGGGCGTTTGGCACACCATCATGGGGCGCTCCATGTTGCGGGCCAACGAGGTGACCATCGGGCAGATGCTGAAGGACAACGGTTACGAGACCGGCATGTTCGGCAAGTGGCATATGGGAGACAACTATCCCTATCGCCCGGAGGATCGTGGCTTCAACGAAGTGTATCGTCATGGCGGCGGTGGTGTGGGACAAACGCCCGACGTCTGGGACAACTCCTATTTCGACGGCGGCTACTTTCACAACCAAAAGATCGTTAAGGCGAAGGGCTTTTGCACCGATGTGTTTTTCGATCAGGCAAACAAGTTCATTCGCAAGAATGCCAAGGCGAAGAAACCGTTCTTCGCCTACATCTGCACCAATGCGCCTCACGGGCCGTTGCATTGTCCGCAAAAGTACATCGACATGTACAAGGGGCAGTCGGGCAGAATCGCCTCTTTTTTTGGTATGATAACCAACATCGACGACAACGTCGGTAAGACGCGCGCTTTAATCAAGAAACTGGGCGTGCACGACGACACCATCTTCATCTTCACCACGGACAACGGTACGGCGAGCGGCAGGGAAATCTTTAATGCCGGCATGCGTGGCCAGAAGGGCAGCGAGTACGATGGCGGTCACCGGGTGCCTTTCTTCCTGCATTGGCCTAAGGGCGGCATGAACAAGAAGCACGTCGTGGACACCCTCTGTCACGCCGTCGACGTGGCGCCTACGCTGCTTGACTTGGTCGATGGGGCAAAACCGGAGAAGGTGAAGTTCGACGGAACCTCGCTGAAGGCACTGCTCAAGCCCGGTTCGAAGCCCCAGTGGGCGGATCGTTTTCTGGTCACCGATTCCCAGCGTGTCCGCGATCCGATCAAGTGGCGCAAGTCGTCCGTGATGTCGGAGAAGTGGCGCTTGGTGAACGGGACCGAGCTCTTCAATATTGACGCCGATCCAAGCCAAAAGACTGACATCGCCAAGGCTAACCCCGTTCAGGTGTCCAAAATGCGTGCTTTCTACGACAAGTGGTGGGCCGAACTGGAACCGACCTTCGCCGAGACGACCGAGATTTATTTCGGACATTCCGCCGCTCCCGTGGTCACCATGACTAGTCACGACTGGATTCAGGAAGTCGGCACCCCTTGGAACCAAGGGCACATTCGTCGCGGTTCGGGCACCAATAGCAAGAAGGGTAACCCTAAAAACATGCTTCACAAGGGACATTGGCCGATCAAGGTGCTGGCCGCAGGCACTTACGAGATAGCCATGCTACGTTGGCCTCCGGAGGCGAAGAAACCAATCAACGCCGCTTTGCCGGAGGGACCGAACGTTCCCGGCGCCAGTCGCGCTTTCCGGGCGAACCCCGGCAATGCAATTCAGGCAAGCAAGGCCACCTTGCGGATCGACGGTAAGGAACTGGAGACCAAGTCGGTCGGAGCCAAGGACGTTAAGATTGTCTTCGAAACCAAGTTGACCAAGGGGATTCACGAGCTTTCGCCTTACTTTCATATTCCTGCGGGTCAACTCGGAGCGTACTACGTCGTGGCGACCAAGAAGTGAAAGCGATGGGGGTCTCTCTACTTTACCCACCTCTATCGCTTGAAGACTAAAACGCGGGGCGCGCTTTACCAGAATTACTCTTGAGCGTATCCATAGAAAATTATGTATATTATGACTCTTCGAATACTCTTAGTTTTACTTGTCGGCTTCGGCGTTTTTTCGACCTATGCCAAACGCCCGAACATTTTGTTCATCATCGCGGACGATCAGTCGCCCTTTGACTTCAAGTCCTACAACCCGTCCTCGGTCCTGGACGCTCCCGCCATTGGCAAATTGGCGGCGGAAGGCATGACCCTTGACCAAGCCTACCACATGGGCTCGATGTCCGGTGCGGTATGTTCTCCTTCCCGGAAAATGATCATGACGGGCCGCACGGTCTGGCACTTGCAGGGAACAGGCGGAAAGAGGAACAAGAAAAAGGAGGAAAAGTCCGGTATCGTGAATCCGATCGAGAATTGTCTGGCCGCTATCTTCAACAAGGCCGGTTACGATACCATGCGCACCTGCAAGAATGGAAATAGTCACAGTGGAGCCAACGCCCAGTTCACGGTGCGGCACGATGCCTCCAAGCGCGGCGGCACGAAGGAGTCGGGCAGCCACTGGCATGGGCAGCAGGTGATGAATTACTTGAACGACCGGGAAAAGGCCAAGGACGAGGATCCTTTTTTCATCTACTTTGGCTTTTCCCATCCGCACGACGTGCGGGACGGTACGCCCGAACTGCTCAAGAAGTACGGGGCAGTAAATCATCGCGACAAGAAGTCTTTGCCGCCGGCCAATCCTAAGGCCCCAAAGTTGCCCCTCAACTGGTTGCCGAAACATCCTTTTCACCATGGCCATCCCGGCTTGCGTGACGAGGTGTCGGTCGGCGGGGTATGGGAGCGACGCGACGAGGTCACGATTCGGAACGAAATCGGTCGTCAGCTGGCGTGTGCCGAGAACATTGACCACCAAGTGGCGCGTGTGTTGAAAAAACTGAAGGTCATGGGCGAGCTCGAGAACACTTACGTCTTTTACACCGCCGACCATGGTATGGCGATCGGTAGGCATGGGTTGCAAGGCAAACAAAACCTGTATGAACATACGTGGCGGGTGCCCTTTTTCGCCAAGGGTCCGGGGATCAAGGCGGGCAGTCGTGCCCTTGGAAACATCTACCTACTCGACGTCATGGCCACTTTTTGCGACCTAGCCGGGTTCAAGCCTCCGGCTACTTGCGAGGGTATCAGCTTCAAGCCTGTCCTCATGGGTAAGCAGGCCACCACGCGCGACGTTTTGTACGGGGTCTATTGCGGCGGCACCAAACCGGGCATGCGCTCGGTTCGCAAGGGCGACTGGAAGTTGATCAAGTATGACGTCATGGATGGCAAGGTGCGGGAGACTCAGCTCTTCAACTTGAAAGAGAACCCGAACGAGTACCTTAAGCAAAACCACGACTCCAAGGTAACGGCGCAGTCCGGGGCCAAGCCGAAGTCCAACCAGCGCAACCTGGCCAAGGATCCCGCTTTTGCCGCTAAATTGAAGGAGATGG
>CAWVZQ010000362.1:0-3481 GCA_963934405.1 uncultured Opitutales bacterium
AGATGGTTTTGGTTCGCGATGGAGAAATAACCGACCCTGTTTACAACCTTCACCTCTAATAAAATGAAACTTCAAGTAGCATCACTAGCCATTGCAACCTTACTTTGCTCCCCATCCGTTAACGCTAAAGCCGAAAAGTCTTCCGGCTCCGCAAAAAAGGAAGATTGGAAAACCCTTTTTGACGGAAAGAGCCTTGATCACTTCAGAGGTTACAAGAAGGACAAGCCGGATCCGGGTTGGAAGGTTGATGACGGCATTATAAAATTTGCGGGAAAAGGCGGAGACTTAATGACCAAGGGCAAGTACCAATTCTTTGAGATGGCTCTGGAATGGAATCTACCAAAGGGTGGAAACAGCGGCATTATCTACAGGGTCGCAGAAACAAAAGGTCCGGCATATCATACGGGACCCGAAATCCAGATTCTTTCTAGTATGAAAGTGGGGGGCAAAACGGACGCAGGTTCATGCTACGCTTTGTACGCTCCGAAGGTATCCAATCTCAAACCCAATGGCCAATGGAACTCGGTGCGACTCGTCATCAAGCCGGGCAATCACGTGGAACACCATATGAATGGGGAGAAAGTTTGCTCTTACCAAATAGGAAGTGACGACTGGAATGCCCGCGTGGCAAAAAGTAAATTCTCCAAGTGGAAGGAATTCGCAACCGTGGACAAGGGTCACGTATGCCTGCAGTCTCACGGAGCCGCCATTTGGTTTCGCAACCTGAAGGTGCGTGAACTTAAGTAAACCTGATCGACGACCTCACCATTCAAAACGAGAGACAAAAGTCATGAAAACTATATCCTTAATCACTCTGGCTTCAATTGGGGCATCTGTCGCCTTCGCTGAAAACTGGCATCAGTTCAGGGGACCATCTGGGATTGGCTTAGCAGAAGGAGAAGTGCCCACACGTTGGAGCAAGGATTCCGTTGCATGGCAGGTCAATCTCCCCGGTGAAGGTCAATCCTCCGCCGTTAACTGGGGAGCGAAGTTATTCGTTACCGCCGCCACAAAAGAGGGGGGCATGCGCACCCTACTTTGCCTCGACAAAGACTCCGGAAAGACCATCTGGCGACGAGACGTCGAAAGCGATCACAAGGAATCCCAGCACAAGATGAACAGTTGGGCTACGCCAAGCGCAGCAACGGATGGAACTCGTGTCGTCGCCTTCTTCGGTCCGGCAGGCATTCACTGCTACGACATGGAGGGCGAAAAGCTTTGGTCTAAGGACTTGGGCCAATTCCCCGGAGACTGGGGTGTAGCCGCATCACCGGTAATCCTTGGCGACCAAGTCATACAAAACTGCGATGCCATTGGCCCCTCACGCCTAGTCTCCCTCGACAAGGCAACGGGCAACATAATTTGGGAAACAAAACGTGAAGACAAACCACGCGGAGGTTGGAGTACGCCCGTCTTCATTGAAACAAAGGGACCACCTCAACTCGTCCTCAACGGTGAATTCGGCGCAAAGGGTTACGATCCAACCAAGGGCAAGGAACTCTGGTTTTGCAAATCCTTCAACGGGCGCGGTTCTCCCGTCCCCTTCCATGCCAATGGCCTGATCTACGTCGTAAACGGTAAACCTGGTGATCTCTATGTAGTGGACCCGAATGGTTCCGGCGACATCACAAAAACCAACATGGCATGGCATGCAAAGCGGAACGGGGGACGAGACCTGCCATCCCCTGCCGTCATAGGCGACTTCGTACTCGTTACGGCCATGGGAGGAGTGACCACCTGCTATGACGCGAAAACTGGCAAGACCCACTGGGTCGATCGACTGGAGGGAGCCTTTTCGGGATCCCCTCTCATATCCAACGGGCTTTACTACATTCAAAACGAAGCCGGTGTTGCTTATGTAGTTAGGCCAAACAAGAAAGCACTTGAAATCTTGTCACGAAACGACTTAGGAGCTTCAAAAGACGAAATATTTCGTGCCACACTGTCCCCTATAGACGGCAAAGTTTTCACTCGCTCACAAGCTACTCTTTATTGCCTTAAGGGAGAAAACTAAAGGAACCTCTGCCTTAGAAAAGGCGAGGTTTCTTCATTTTCCCCTCGCACGGCGATGCCTCGCCGCGTAATTTCCTATGGAGGAAACTGCAAAGACGCAAATTAAGATGCTAACTGTCAATACTTCCCAGTTTGGAAATCGTGACTGCGAAGGCACTTCGAGACGCGACTTCCTTCGCGTAGGAAGTCTTGGTCTCGGTGCAATGTCACTGACGGACTTGCTCGCAAACAAGGCATACGCCACTCGAGCTAAAGCGGACTACGTACGAGACAAGGCGGTGGTTATGCTTTATTTGTCCGGTGGGGCCAGTCACATCGAGACTTTCAACCCAAACATGGAGGCACCTTCTCCCTACAACAGCATGACGGGTGAAGTGAAAACCTCCCTCTCAGGCGTTACCTTCGGGGGCACTTTTCCATCTCTCGGCAAGTGGGCCCACAAAATGGCCATCGTACGCTCCTTCACTCATCCGATCGGCGGACACGAACAGGCTCACGTCCATGTTTTATCGGGTGGCACCGACCCCAAGGGTCAAGCGATGGAGGGACGCAGCATCGGTTCGCTTTGTGCCCGCATTCGCGGAGCCAACCACCCCAAGACCGGATTCCCCTCCTACGCTCTTCTCACACATCCTGAGAAGGACGGCCAGTATCGCAAGGAACTGGGGCGCGTCGTGAAAGGGTCATGGTCGGGTGACCTCGGCTCTTCTTACGCCCCCTTCATCCGTCAAGACGAGGTGTCCGGCAACGCCAAGAATACGAACAAACCCTCCTCGTTTGGCAAAGGCACGGTGGCAGCCGACATGCAACTAAACCTATCGCGCGAAAGACTGGAAAACAGGAAAGCTCTCCTGTCATCGATCGATAGTTTACACCGCGAAGCAGATGCGTCCGGAGCATTGGCGGCCGCCGACGAATATGAGCAACGGGCCCTAGAGCTAATCCTTGGTTCCGCATCCGAGACCTTCGATCTCACTAAAGAAAACCCCAAAGTTCTGGAGGCCTACGACACCTCCGCCATGAAGATCGGGCACAAGATATTTCGTAAGTCCACCCTCGGTCACCAAATGTTGTTGGCTCGACGCATGGTGGAGTCAGGGGCTGGTTTCGTGACCGTTCACAGCGCTGGCTGGGACATGCATGCCGACGGCAACAATCCAGGTATGGTAAAGGGCATGAACATGTTGGGCTGGACCGTGGACAAGGCGGTTTCCGCTTTTCTCCAAGACCTCGAGGACCGCGGCTTGTCCGACAAGGTTCTTCTTGTCCTCACGGGCGACTTTGGCCGCACCCCCACCATCAACAAGAAAGGTGGGCGCGACCACTGGGCGAAGTTGGGCACCCTCGCATTTGCAGGAGGCGGTCTGCCCATGGGGCAAGTCATCGGCAAGGCCGACCGGCGGAACGGCGAACCCGACGACAATCCCATTAGTCCCAACATGATGATGGGCACCATCCTCCACACCCT
>CAWVZQ010000363.1:0-3471 GCA_963934405.1 uncultured Opitutales bacterium
TGGGAATTGCTTGGCCCCAAAAGCTCGATGACCGAGGATCAGGCGTATGGGTTCACCTTTACCGATCCGGATTTCTGGAAGCAAAACGACACTCCGACCCCCGGAGTGACCGCGGGTTGGGAAAACTACTGGGAGACTTTGAGCGAAACCGTTCTCACCAGCAGCCAACCTCTAGGTTCAGTCAGCTTGACCGAAAAAATCGCCAGCGCGAACTTCGATGGCTTTTCCGGGGGGAACTTCTCAGCCACTGGGGATGTTTTTTATATCGGTGATGGAACTGGCGCAGTGCGAATAGATTACAACGTGAACGACGACACCGTAGCCGACCTTATACAGCGAGTAAACGATTCCGATGCCAACGTCACCATGTATTACGACCCTGTAGGCGACAAGTTGGTTGTTCAGAACAATGCGGATGGAGCCATAGGAATCACACTGCACGAACGACCACTGGAAGTCGCTACCACTGCCCAGCCGGATGGTGTCTGGGACTCCTTGACGGCAAATCAAGCCACAGGAAACATACTGGAATTGATGGGGCTTGCGACACCCATCGCCGAAGCCGATTACACTGCGTACAACAGTGCGGCGACCTATACTAAGGGAACGTACGTCAAGGAAACCACAGGTCTGACGACTACGTACTGGCAGGCGTTGGATGACGTTGCTGCCGGAGGATCGCTCGACCGATCCAATCCGAAATGGGAACAGGTTGCCCGCGGCGTCGCTCGAGCTGCGAGCAGTGAACTAGGCAACAATTTCGCCATTACGATAAACGATGGCGAGACAATCTACAACAACACGGCTTCCTTTGATGAAACTGTGCACGGATACGAGGGCATAACCTTTGACGTCAGTGGGGGGGCAGTTGGAGACAAAGGAACCGTCAAGATCGAGCGGGATTCAAATCCCGCTAGAAACGCAATCGGGAAGTTCGTCGAAGAGTTCAATGATGCTCAAGATTACGTTCGCAGCTTGGTCGCGGTGACTCAAGACGGTGACAATGTCAGTGCAGGTACTTTTTCCAGCAACATCGAGATTAGTCGACTGGGCAGCCAATTGCGCAAGATTGTCTTTGGTGATAGCTACGTGCACTCCGAAAGCAAAATAGCTCAAGACGGTACGGATCTCACCGTCAGCACCCACGCTCTGTTGACAAGCGTTCAAACCGACCTCGGACTTGGAGCGAGTGATGCAGGCTATCAGGTAAAGATAAAAGCAGATGAGTCGGTTGGAGCTCACACAATCGGCGACACTACCTATCAAGAATGGGACGGAAGTGCTTGGGTAGCGTACTCTCCCCAATTCAGCTCTTTCCGCCTAGCTGACATCGGACTTGATTTCGGGACCGGTAGCGATCGCCTGTCAATGAACGATGCTTCCAAATTGACCGCGGAACTATTGAACAATCCCGACAAGGTCCAAGCTCTCTTTGCCGAAGCCACCGCAACTGCAGACGACAAGAACACAGGGACTACGAATAGACAGTACCAAGGCGTCACTTTTGACTTGAACGATTTTCTCAGCAATTTCCTTTCCGGCGACAGCGATTCCGGTTACAAGGGGACCTATCAGGCCCATGCAGAGAGCATTCGGGCCCAGAACAAGCGCATAGATGAGCGAATAGAGGATTTGGAACGCTATCTCGAACAGCGAGAAAGAGCCTTGACCCAAGGATTTATTCGGATGGAAGAGATGCAATCGAAAATCAGCACCCAAATGCAAACTCTGACGAACTCCTTTGCCAATAATAAAAAATGAAAACTCCATACCTGAAACTTTTCCTGTGCGCCACTCTCGCCTTCTCCTCCTGTCGCCGATTCGAGCAGGAGAAGGTCGTGCACCAAGCCGAGCCATTTCTCCCCAAGAACCTTTATCCCACCGAGAGACTCCCCATTCGCTTCACCAGAGTTGCGGTCCTGCCTTGCTATTTTGCAGACGAAGCTTCTCCCCTGCTCGACTATGTCGACGAGGTCTTCCACCAAGAATTGACCAAGCAAAGGTTATTTGAGACAGTTCGGGTGCCTACGAGCCAAATGAAGAATCTCTTTGGAATCCGACGGATTTCATCCTCTAGCGAACTACCTGAAACCTTTCTGTCCGACATCGAAAACGCCACTGGGGCAAACGGAGTTCTACTGGTGGATCTGGACTCCTATCGAGCTTACAAACCTCTCGCTCTAAGCGTCCGTTCTAAACTAGTAGACATCAAAAGCGCTGACTTCCTCTGGGCTATTGACGAGACGTTCGATGCGGGGCAACCAGGCGTCATTGTTGCGGCAAACCAATTCCAGCGGGCGGTCCAAGTAAATAATATCTCGGCACGCACGACCGGCAGTGCGACTGCATCGCCTCGAGCTTTCGCCAAATATGTCGCGCACTCCACTTTTTCAACCCTTCCGATCCGTTAAAAAGAATTGCTTAAAAGGGTTGCGGACATTCATGTTTTGGTTCATGTTGTATAAGTAATTAATACCATTAAGGTAATTTTTCATTATGGATCCCATATCAGTTGATGCAAATCCGGGTGGCTCGAATAAAGTACGAGCATCATCTCGATTGCCATCATCGCCCACCGCCAATGTGGTGATTCAACCAAGCGAAGGGCATGCATTGACAGATGTCGGAAAGCTAGCCGAGAGAGTGGATTCCAGTTCCGCCGCCATTCGCCCCGAAGCAGTGGAACGAGGAAAAGCCCTACTCTCCGACCCGAACTGGCCTAGCGACTCGATTCTAGAAGGATTGGCAGAGAAATTAATCGACAACGAAGATTTCGACACCTGATCCTGTCATCGCTGTAATTCTGCCCGACTTATGCAATACGAAAAGATAGCCCGATCTTACAAGGCACAGTCCATTCAAACGGCAAGCCCAGGAAAGCTGGTTCTTATGCTTTTTGACGGAGCTTTACGTTTCATGTCTGCTGCCAAACGAGCTTTTGAGGAAGAAGAATTCACTAAAAAGAACGAAGACATCAATAACAATTTGATTCGTGCACAGAATATCGTGACAGAACTACAAGCTTCTCTCGATATGTCTGTCCCCGGAGATCTCCCCGGAACTCTTTACCGTCTTTATGATTATGTTCTTCATCAGTTGCAGCAAGCAAACCTAAAGAAGGCTGCAGCCCCGATAGATGAAGCTGAAAAGACGATAAACGAATTGCGCGAAGCTTGGTCCGAGATGCTGACGCAAAACCCTGAACACGACGTCAGTGGCGAACCAGGTTCCCTCTCTCTTCAAGCCTAGAGGGAACAACTTTCACTCGACGATGAGACCTCGGTCGTGAGTCCCGAGGAAAAAGCTTTTTCCGATGCAGTTGAGAAATACGAAATACTGCTGCATTCCGAAACTCAGGCCATAGTGTCAGTCGAACTGGACAAATTAGAGCAGATAATCGACGAGAAGCAAAGAACTCTAGATTCAGTGTTAACCGCACGTGATGCACTAACTTTTGATCCTCGCGACAAT
>CAWVZQ010000364.1:0-3460 GCA_963934405.1 uncultured Opitutales bacterium
CCCGCGAGCAATCATCGCGATTGCCGAAGATCCGGACGAGCACGAGCAATTAGCCGTCGAGGAGCTGCAAACTCATCTTGAGAAAATTTCCGGTGCCAAAGTGGATGCGGTCACGATCAAAGTTGACGGTACGAAGTCATTCATTGCTGAGACCAAGGCAGCGAAAAAGACACCGATCCTGATCGACCGGATCACGGGTGAACGACTAGCCAAGGAATTCAAGAAACCTCCCATGCGCGGAGCATTCGTCCTTCAGGTCGCGGATGGCGCGGTTCGCATCCAGGGCCTGGAAGAAGGCAGTTACTACGGTGTCATCGAATTGCTGGAACAACTCGGCTGTCGCTGGTTCATGCCGGGTGATCTCGGAGCAGTCATCCCAAAGCTTGAAACGATCACGATAAAGGAACAGACCACGAAGCAGAGCCCGTCGTTTGCCTCCCGTCATTTCCAGATGCCAAACCGGGATTGGCAAAAGAGGGCGCGATGCGGAGGCGACGTTTTTCGGGGTGGTCACGGTCTCAAGGCCCCACCCTACCGAAGAAACAAGGCAACGGGTGCATACGAACCTGCGGAGAACGCGGAATACTATGGCTTGGTGGATGGCAAACGAATCGGCCGGCAACACTGCGTGTCCAATCCCAAGCTAATCTCCTACACCGTTTCCGCAGTGAAGAAAATGCGGGCCGCCGGTAGAGGTCCGGTAATCGCGATGGGGCCAAACGACGGGCGCGGATTCTGCGAATGCGCGAACTGCCAGGCCCTGGATGGCGGGGATTTCGATCCATTCTCCAACGAACTATCCGTGACGGATCGTTACATTTGGTTCTTCAATCAGGTTCTTGCAGGGGTGGAAGACGAATATCCGGACACCAAGTTGGCGTTCTATGTTTACCACAGCTACATGCGACCGCCACGGAAGTGGAAACCGAACCCAAAAATCCAAGGCGCCCTCGCCCCTATCGCCCTCGATCGAGTACATGGCTTCTCCAATCCGGTCGCTCCCGAAAAGAGTTACGTCAAGTGGCTGTTCGAGGAATGGGGCAAGATTTTGCCGGAACTCTATGATCGAGGCTACTGGAGCAATTTGGCGTGCCCGGGCTTCCCCTTCATCATCATCGACCGCTTGCGAGACGAAATCCCCGCCTGCCACGAATTGGGCGTGAAAGGCTGGCGTGTAGAAACTTTCCCTAACTACGGACCGCAATTTCCATCGATGTACGTGGCCGCCCGGTTGATGTGGGATCACACCGCGGACGTGGATGCCCTCCTGGACGATTGCTTCGAGAAATTCTTCGGGCCAGCAGCCCAGCCCATGGGTCAATACGTCAGGCTCATGGACCAAGCTCTCGCCAAGAGCGAGCATTGCACTGGCTCGTCCTGGGACATGCCGCTGCATTACCCGGCGGCGCTTCGCAAGAAGGCCCGGGCGTACCTGAACGAGGGACGAAAACGGGCCTCGGGGGAGGACGCATACGGGAAACGCGTCAAGATGATCACGCAGACCTTCGACCTGCTCGAAGCTTTCATCGGGATGATGGAATCGAGGGCTGGCCACGACTTCGTCAAAGCCAAGGCGGAACTGGACAAAATGGACGTCGTTGCCGAAGAGTTGATGACCTATGAGCCGGTCCCGATGCTCTCAAGCGGACGATTCAGCACCTATGTAAATTACATGCGCCGCTTCTTCAGGCAGTGCACCGAGCAGGGTTACGAGCGCGCCACGGGAGGCAACGAAGTGGTCGCCAAGGCGGCGGACGAGTGGCAGTTCCAAATCGACCCGTCGGGCATCGGGGAGGACATAGGTCTTTGGCGGAGCGAGATCACTGGTGGCAACTGGCAGCGGATCAAGACATCGAGTTCGTCCTGGAGCAACCAAGGTCTTCGTTATTACAAAGGTTTGGCATGGTATCGACAGAACTTGGTCGTGCCTAAGAAATTCAAAGGGAAACGAATCTTCTTCTGGTGTGGAGGCGTCGATGAATCGGCCAAGGTCTGGATCAACGGAAAGGAAGTGGGCATCAGCCATGGGGCCGCCATGTACCCCTTCGAACTCGACGTCACCGAGGCAGTCAAGCCGGGCAATAACGTCGTGGTGGTCTGCGTGGCGAACAATCGGGTAAACGAAATCGGTACGGGAGGCATATTGGCTCCCGTAATGTTATACGCTCCCAAAAAAGGCAAGGAAGCCAAGCTCGAGAACCTTCGCGACCTCAAGCCCACCTTCCCCTGAGTCTCGACCCGATCAACTATGTTGCAAGCAACGCTTCACCTTGGATGATGACGCGGCGACTGTATCCCCTGTTGTCCCTATTGCTCGCTTTGCCCGCGGGGGTGGAGACGAAAGAGGAGCGCAAGGGTTTCGAATTCTCCCGCATGCTGGCTCATTGGGCGAATTACGCGGAACCCGGCTACCTCGCCTTCATCGACGAAGCGAAACCCGATCTCGTCCAGCTGGGTTTCTACGGGGCTCACTTCTGGGGCCTTGCCCACACACCGCAATACAAAGGCTATCCCGCTCATTTTCCCGTGAGGGGACTGGACGAGTGCGGAAAGTGGTTCGAGCGGCGAAACGCGGAATTGACAAAACGGAAGGTTCGCGTGATCGGGCACCTGAATGTCGAGTTCCTGGTAGGTGACCCCGATGGTCCGGAAGGGCCCCGAGGGTTCTTCAAGTTCTATCACGACCTATGGAACGAAAAGGAACTGGGGCCGAAACCCGTGAAGGATCCGCTGGACTTTCTTGAGAGGGATAAGGACGGCACACCATTGGTAAAGAACAGCTACCGCATAGGTGGCATGAAGGAATACTTTGCCTGCCTACGCAATCCGCACTGGCAAATCGTGCTGAAGGCATGGGTGAAGCGAGGCATCGAGCGTGGCGTGGACGGCTTCGTGGCCAACTATTTCTACCGCCATGACTGCCACTGTCAGCACTGCGTGTCCGGATTTAAAAATTACCTTGCAAAACGCTTCACGAAACCAGAATTGAATGATCGACTCGGCATCGCCAACTTGGACGCCCATCGCTTCGACGAGCTCGTTTGCTGGCACAACCCGAAGGAAACCACCCCCCTTCGCCTCGAAATGCTTCGCTGGTCGCAAATCTCAAACAAGGAGGTATTCGACGAGGTCTTCATTCGGCATGGCCGCCAGCTCAAGCCCGACTTACTCGTCGCCCAGTGGAACCACTTTGGAAACTTCAGCCAGATCAGCGGAGACGAACGTTGCCTCCTCCCCCCTGATCTTTGGGGCAAGGATGAGGACTATGTTTGGTACAGCACGGGAAATGCAGCCACCTACACCGACTTGCCAAACGGTATTCTCGGCGACGCCACCCTCCAAGCTAGGTACATTCGGGGAGCATTCTCCGACAAGCCTTTCACCATTGGCAAATACGAAGGCGTCCGCACACGCGTCGCCATCGCCGAATTGGCTGCCAACGGCGGATCTCCCATGGGTT
>CAWVZQ010000365.1:0-3460 GCA_963934405.1 uncultured Opitutales bacterium
CTTTCTTTTTGATTCAAACGTAACTGTATCGGCAACCGCTGCTTCCGCGGATGGGAACTCTCCATCAGGTTATTACTTCAAGCAATGGTCTTGGAGTTCAGCCAACGACACGGGTTCCAGCGATGAAAATCCGTACACCTTCCCCATTGATTCCAACATTACGCTGACTGCGGAGTTTCTTCCGGTACCTCCCAATAGTTATTATCTCCAACTTGATAAATCTACGGTTGCGGGTGGCACCACCAATGGAAGCGGTTACGTTGTCGAAGGTGTTCTCCACACCATATCGGCAACTCCGGCAGAAGGATACACCTTCTTGGGTTGGACAAGTGAACAAGCCGTCACTTTGCAACCGGACGATGGCAGCTTGTCCGCAGAGCTCAGCATCAATCGAGACACCACTTTGACTGCCCATTTTAAAGTTAATGTTCGCAAGTTGAAGATTTCCGCCGGTAGCGGTGGAACCGGTAGCGGCGGAGGTGATGCACTCGCTCACGCAGTTCAAGCAACCATTGTCGCGATTCCTGATGCAAACCACACTTTTGATCGATGGAACATCGAAAAGGAAATACCCTACAAGGTCACCCTCGGAAGCAAGTCGATCGGAACAAGCAATCCCATATTTTTAATTGACGATCAAGAAAGACCGCACCTATCGCTCGTTCGCGGCTTCACTTACAAGTTCGAGGTAAACACAAACGAAAACTTCCCATTCTACCTGTCCGAAAACCCCGAACACTCCTCGATATACGCCGGAGAATATCTTTCCGGAGTGACAGGAAGCAGAGTAACGGATGGGAACCTAACTTTCACCATCCCTGCATCAGCCCCCGATCTCCTGTATTATCATTCTCCAAATGCCGGATCGATGGGAAGTCCGATAACCATCTTGAGTAAATCCGATTCTGAAATATTGCCGGGACTTTCGGAATTTGCAACTGCTCTTACCCTTGTTGTCGACTTGAACATTAAAGCAATCTTCGTCCCCAAACGATACACCTTAAACGTACTCGCAGGAGAAGGCGGTTCTCTTCAGGGAGGGAATCCCTCGGGTTCCTACGAACACGGCGTCCTAGTTGCCATTTCGGCCAACGAACCGAACAACGAACATTACGCTTTTTCCAGTTGGACAGGAAACGGCATTGTTGACTCTAGCAATAGGAGCACAAATGTTCTAATGACCGGCCCAACTACCGTTACCGCAACATATGCCCCAAGACTTTATACCATTAACGTAAACAGTGACCCTGCGAATTTGGGAGTCTCCTACATCGACCCCGACGGTCAGGAGAAGAACAGCACTTATAATTCCACTGTCACTTTGGTTGCGACCCCAAACCCCGGCAACACCTTCACGCATTGGACCGGGATTTCAGTAGCGAATCCGTATAGCTCAAGAACTACTCACACCGTGACTGAAGCCGGAACCGCGACAGCCAATTTCAAAGCTGGAGAATACCGCCTCACCGTTTCGAGTTACACGACCAACCAAAGCGGAACAATCCTATCCCAAGAAGGAGGAACCATTACAGCCGGAAGTTATTACGTATACGGATCAAAGGCAAACATTCGGGCAAGAGCTTTCTCAGGATTCGAATTCGTTGAATGGAATAGAAACAAAACAATCAACTACGATATTTCCGTTTCGCAAACACTTACCTCCGAAGGTTTTTTTGTAATCAAGGGACAAGATCGACCAAGTCTCGTTCTCTTACGGGGTTATACCTACAACTTCAACCTGGATGGCAGCTCAACTCTTGGGAACAAGTTCTACGTGAGCGAAAGTCAAGATTCCGGCATCCCCTATACTGCCGGCATAACCGGAAGCCCTGCCGATAGCGGATTGATAAGTTTCGTCGTATCGCACTCCACTCCGGACAAACTCCATTACGGTGTGCTCGGCCGAGCGGGTTTCGGGAACGAAATTCTAATTTTGAATGACGACGCCACCCAGAACGAGCACTTCAACGCAAAGGATACGACCACTAGCGTTTCCATGCTAGCCGACAAATCCGTAACAGCAGTCTTTCGGATCGAATCTCATTCGATCTCGTACGATGCCATCCCTTCGTATGGAGGCACGGTTAGCTTGGCAGGGAACAACCCTGCGGAACATGGTTCGACCGTCACACTCACCGCTACTCCGGCACAAGGTTTCAAGTTCGACTCATGGTCGGGTGACGACCTCTCCACTATCGAGAAGAACAATCCTGTACTCACACTCACTCTAACAAGCTCGAAGACGGTGGCTGCGCGTTTTGTCCAAATTGGTGAAATTGAATTGATTTTAAACGTTTCACCTGAAGGAGCGGGTTCGGTATCCGGAGCCGGGCGTTACCCCTTTGATCCTTCTCACCCGATTTCCGCTACTCCTAAACTAGGTTACAAGTTCGTTAAGTGGGAAGGTGCCGGGATTGCCGAGGAACTGGTCAATCGTTCAGACATCACGGTCGATCTGACCTCCGATCGATCGCTTACAGCTGTCTTCGAGGAAGTCGTGGTGCAACAATTCGCCTTGAATTTTTCGATTTCTCCTATCGCAGGCGGAAAGGCCAACGGTTCGGGTTACTTTACCCCAAATACCAGCCATCCCATTTCCGCGGAACCCAATCCGGGATATCGCTTCATCGGCTGGCAAGGAGAGGGAATCAGCGACAACCAAGCGCAGCAAACGACTCTTTCATTAACTTCCGACAGAACGATTTCAGTCATGTTCGAAAAGACTGCTTCGGAAAACACCAGTGGAGCTGATCTGCTTGCAGAGGCACTATCCCATTTCGATCCAATCGTTTACTTGGATCGAAATGCTGATCTTAAAAGCACCTACAAAGACAATCTCGATCAAGCGTTTAACCATTTCGTAAATCAGGGTTTTGCCGAGGGACGTCCCTACAAACCCGATCCGTCTGCAAATCAATCGGCTACGCCTCCTACCACTCAGCCAAAAACCATGGAAAAAGCTCTAGAGGTCTTTGACCCTGTCGTATACCTAAGTCTCAATCCGGATTTATTTTCAGTTTACGGCACGAATTTAGACAAAGCGAAAGACCACTTCATTGAATATGGGTTTGGATTCGGAAGGGCGTTTGTGCCGGCGACCTACAACCCGAGCGAGACGGCTATCCCCGCCCATGGATTCACCTCGCTGGATCATGCTCTTGAAGCGTTCGAAGCAGAAGAGTACTTAGCTCTCAATCCGATTATTTCGTCTATCTTGGGAATAAATAATTTAACTGCCGCACAAAGTCACTTCATCCAATATGGTTTCAAGAATGGGCTAGGTTTTTCGACCACGGCTACGGCAAGTAACACTGTAGTGCCTGACCCGACGCTTCCCACCCTTGAGCAAGCGTTGGCAGATTTCGACCCGCTTACCTATCTAAAGATAAATTACGCAGTACACGCGTCCATCGGAAATGATCTGGATGGCGCAACCGAACACTTTATTGCACATTGGGAA
>CAWVZQ010000366.1:0-3441 GCA_963934405.1 uncultured Opitutales bacterium
TCTTACGCTTGCGAAAACGTCGCAGGAATTGAAATCCGGGCAACATCAAGAGCCCAGTAACCATAACGTAGGTCGAAGGCTCGGGCACCGCAGAAAAAGCTAGATTGAAGTTACCGCCGCTATAATTAACAGTCCAGTCTCCACCCCAGTAATAATTGTAATATGCGAAGTTATCGTCATTGACAGCAAAATAACTATTGATGGTAGCGGCATCCCATGCGGATCCATTACCTCCAGTGCCGGCCCCGTTCCAGTCGATATTCCCTGCTGAGCCGGAAAGAAACCTAAAGCTACCGGTCTTGTAAAGTAGGTTATCAGCGGAGGCTCCGCTGAAAGCAGGCATCCCTGCCGTACCATCAGCTTTCACGCCGTATATGTTTACGTTAAACGTTTCGCCCGGTTCAAGGATAAGCGTGGAGAAATTGAGGAGATCCCAATCAGTACCCGGCGTCGTGCCATCGAAGTCCTTCATTTCCCAGTCGTAAACCCCACCATTCACGAGGCTCAAGTTGGTGGCAGTAAAAGAACCGACACTCGCATCAACATCTCCATTACCTCGCGGGACTTGTTGGTTTGCGCGATTGAAGGAGGAGGCAAAGCCCTGGCCGGGGGAAATGACATCCACCTCGTTTGTATCGCTTCCGATCACAACGGTATTAACCGTACCATCTCCACCGATGAAGTTTCGAGAGGCACCGCCTTGTATCGTGACGTCACTTGAAGTGGTTATTCCCGAGGCGACTTCGAGCTTGCCTTTGTTAATAGTAACTGTTGTCGCCTCTCCTCCTTGGCCCAAGGCATTGTTATGCCCCACAACCAAAACGCCGTCGTCGATGTTAATGTTTCCAGTAAGGGTGTTGCTCCCGGTTAGATTCAGCCTGCCTACGCCTTTCTTTTCAAGTGTTGCAGCGCCGCTGACCACGCCGGAGAAGACCTGTTCCTTGGCATAATCGGCGTCTCCCGCTCCGCTGGCCACCTTGATGGCGTTGGCACCGGAATCACTGAGAGCCACGGCACCGGAAAAGGTTTTGGCAGTGGTAGTAGTCACAAAACCCAGTTCCACGACATGGGCGGCAAAATTATCGTTGTCGAGAGCTAAGGCACCACCGGAACCGTCGTCTGTAATATATTCGAAAACTTGCGTCTTTGCATTTGCTGGAGTAAGGGTCAACGTACCTTCGTCGATCCAAAGAGCTTCGCTAGTATCTATGGCTCCGGCAAAAACTTGCGTACCTGCGCCAACCTTGTGAATTTCGGTCTTACTGGTCGAAATGTCCCCTGTGTAGGTGTAGGTAGTGCCGACGCTGCGAGCCAAAACGGTAAGGTCTCGGGCAGTGGACGCATCTCCAGTAATGGCTATGGCGTCGTTTAAATCACTGACGATGGTGTCTCCGATATTCGCCAAATTGAGGGGAGTTCCATCCCTGTAGGCAATTGTCGCCGTGCGTTTGGCTACGGCTAACGATGAACCATCCGTATTACCGCCTCCATGTAGGTCGGCAAGGGTGTTGCTGCCACCAGTACCGATTTCAACCGTACCATAAGACTCGTTGGTCATTTCGTATTCGAGATTGGTGTCGATGTTATTGGTACTTGAGGTAACAGGGTTATGAAAGTAGGCACTCGTATTTGAGGCGGTTTCAGAACCATCAGTGCCAGTCGCCCTGTCGGTCCATGTCCAAAGAGATGAAGTTATGGTGTTGTAACGAGATTTCTTGGTGTTGGAATTAAGGGTGGATTGAAAACCACCGGTAGCGGACTCCGGGTCAACGTCATAGAACCGAATGGCTAAATAAGCACCACCAGCTGCCGCAGCATCTAATTTATCCAATTTGGCTTCGAGACCACTAATCGAATCAACGACTGAATAATCCGGGTTGCCCCCCGCGCCGTCAGCGTCCTCGAATGTCGTGGCTTTGTTCAGGTAGGTGGCACTTTCATTGTCGTAAAGGGTAGAAGACCAAATGACACCATCGACGTTTTGCCAGTCAGCCTCACCCGCACCCGAATGATTACCTCGCATGCCAACGGTAGTTTTTGATGTGAGAGGTATCCAGTAATTGCCGAGAAACAAATCACCTGAGGTCGCAGAGGGTGTGCCGGCTGCGTCCGAAGCGAAGTAACCTAGCTCGACAAAATCCCCCGCAGTCGTGATAACCGCCGGGTCGGCACCATTGTAAACAGTTTTTGCCATAACGGCAGAAGTATCACCCGCCAGATTAAGACCATAGAGCAACAAGGGGTTAGCGGCTACTTCAGCATGCGAAGAACTTTCAGTACCCCAACCTACAAGTGATGAATCTGTCTCCGCGGCAGATAGCGGAGTGGAAGTCGCAGAAATTATAGCGAAAAACAATACCGAACAACTGCCAGACCGAGTAGCTATAGATGGCCTAACACCCGTTACAGTACTTTTGCAAAAGGGAATCATTAAAGAAGCTTTTAACAATAAAGCTCTCAAAGCACGCTGCGTCAACTTATTTTCAACTGTTTTTTTTGACTGCTTCAAAGATGCAAAGATATCCAAAAAATCCAGTAGAGAGAATTCACGGAGTCGATTCAGACCTCTTGCGAATTCGTTAAAGGTTTAGGCTGAAAAAAGAACTGGGTAAACGCACTTGCATTCGCTGCGATTCACCCCGTATATTATGAGTAGTTTATGATTGAAATAAATCACGATGTGGCATCAACCGACCCGTTGACATATCTCGCCACAAAACTTGGTACTCGATGAGTAGTGTGATTTTAAAAGACTTTAGTTTTCATCTCTTCGCGCGCACATGCGTGGTAAGCTTTTTGAGCTTCTTCGCCTGTGACGAGCTATGTTCGGTTGAACAACAATTGGTCGTTCACTGGAAAAGTTCTACCTCGGCAGAGGCTGCCGATTTATTGAAGGACCGCAACGGGGTAAAGCTAAAGAGTGGTGCTGGTCCGAACCACGATGGCGACCATGTTACCTTGGGGTATTTCACAGGTGCCACAAATTCAGACTTGTTTTCGGGTGATTGGGTACCTCTCACAACAGGGACCAACATAGGAGATTCCAGCAGCGGATATGGATACGGTGATGGCATGTTCTCCTTCACCACTGTTTTCACCATTGGAACCGATTCCGTTTTGGTCTATCCCAACGAACCCGCGGGATATCAGGTAACTGCTCCCTCGGTCATCAACACTACCACCCCGACACCGGGAAGTCCCATCGCCATTCGTTTCTACGACCTTGATCCAACAAACGGCACGGTCAAGTATAACACGGTTTCCGATGCCGAGTGGAAGTGGCCTGCCGTATCAGGAGACATACCGACCAATTTATATATCAAAGCCTCAAGCGGAACTACCGCTGCGTCTTCAAAATGGGTTTACGGCAGCACCTTCGAAGCATCCGGGTCTCCCTTCCAAACGGTTCTCGGAGCCATGACCACTTTAACCTTGTCCTCC
>CAWVZQ010000367.1:0-3424 GCA_963934405.1 uncultured Opitutales bacterium
CAGCCTTGATCAGCTTGTTTTTCGCCTTCGCCGCAAGCGGACAAACCTTTAAGCCCCAGCAAATTGCCTTTTTTGAGAAAAAGGTGCGTCCGCTCTTAGCTGAGCACTGCTTCGGCTGCCACTCCGCCAAATCCAAGAAGCTCGAAGGCGGACTACGTCTCGATCATCGAGAGGGTTTCCTCAAGGGAGGTACCTCGGGCAAGCCGATCGTGAGCTTCAAAGAGAGTCCATACCAGTCAATGTTGCTCAAGGTGGCTCGATTGAAGAAGGGAGACGACAGCAGGCATCCTCCGATGGCAAAGCCCTTGTCGAGCATTGAAATCAAGTCTTTGGCCAGTTGGATGCAAATGAAATTGCCTTTTCCAGAAAAAGCCCGGGCTACCCTCGTGAACCAAGAAAAGCCAACCGCCGACTGGAAGAATAAATTCGATTGGGAAAAAGCTCGCCAATACTGGGCATTCCGAAAACCAGAGGTACGCAAAGTGCCCCAACCCAAACAGGCGAATTGGGTCCGATCGGACCTCGATCGCTTCATCCTCTCAAAACTGGAGGTCTCAGGATTGAACCCTGGAAAAGACGCCAGTAAAGCCACCCTTCTACGCCGCATCTATTTCGACTTGATCGGATTGCCCCCAACACCGGATCAAATGAAAAGTTTCCTCGCCGACGATTCGCCGAAAGCCTTTGAGAAAGTGGTCGACGATTTGCTTGCCTCAAGCCAGTTCGGCGAACGTTGGGGAAGACACTGGATGGACGTCGCACGCTATGCCGAGTCAACCGGAATGGAGCGGAACTTCACCTATCCGCACGCATGGAGGTATCGCGACTACGTCATAAAGTCGTTCAACGAGGACAAACCATACGATCTCTTCATCAAGGAGCAGGTGGCGGGCGACTTGATGGTGTCCGATGATCCCAAACAGGAAGTCGAACGCCTAGTTGCTACCGGATTTCTCGCGATGGGACCGAAATCCCTTAACCAAAAAGATAAGAGAATTTTCACGATGGACGTAGTGGACGAGCAAATCGACGTCGCCACCCGCGCCACCTTGGGCTTAAGCGTATCCTGCGCTCGGTGCCACGATCACAAGTTCGACCCTATCCCGACCGAGGACTACTACGCTCTCGCCGGCATATTCCAAAGTACCAAGACTCATTATGGCACAGCCAAGGGCAACGGCAACCGACAAACCGGCAGCCTCATACCCATGGGTAAAAATGCTAGGGAGCTCAAAGTGGAATTAGATAGATACAATCGGGAAATGGCTACTCTCGGCAAGCAATTGAAAAAAGCCCAAAAACAGCTCAAAGTCCTCAAGCGCAAGAAAAGCGACGAAGAGATGAAGGCCAAGATGGACGAATGCGTAGAGGATGTGCGCGAAACGAATGCCCAGATCAAGGAAATGAAGAAGAATTCGCCCAAGCCGCCTCAATACGCGATGGGTGTACAGGACGGAGTAGAGCCTCTCAACATTCGCGTGCACCTGCGCGGAGACGTCGACACCTTGGGAGCCACCATTGAGCGCGGATACCTCACTGCCCTACCGATCAATCAGGCTCCTCGCCCCAAAATGGAGCAGAGCGGACGGCTCCAACTGGCGGAGTGGCTGACTCACGAGGAAAACCCGTTGGCTGCCCGTGTCATGGTGAACCGCATATGGCATCACCTCTTTGGACAAGGCATCGTGCGTACAGTCGACAATTTCGGCTCTTCCGGAGAAGCTCCCTCCCATCCCGAGCTCCTCGATTACCTCGCCCTCCGCTTTCAGGCGAACGGATGGTCGATCAAGCAAGCCATACGCGAAATCGCACTCAGTCGGACCTACCAGCTCTCTTCCTCAGAAAATCCCGAGAACTTCAAAAAGGATCCTGAAAACAAGTTGCTCTGGAGAGCCAATGTTCGTCGCCTTGAAGCAGAGGCCCTACGCGACGCCATGCTCTTCGCTTCCGGCGAACTGGACGTCGAACCAGTCAAAGGCTCCGCCGTGGCCAAGGCCGGAAACGGCAACGTTGGGCGAGGGATCACCATACCCAAGAATTCGCTCGAAAACGTATCCCACCGCAGTGTGTACTTGCCCATCGTCCGGAACCTACTGCCCGAGTTCTTGCGTGCCTTCGATTTCGCCGAGCCAAGCATGATCGTAGGTCGCAGGCAGGAGACTACGGTACCATCCCAAGCGCTATTTCTGCTCAATTCCCCCTTCGTGATCGAACAAGCTTCTGCCATGGCAGAGGCTCTCCTCGCCGAGGGCAAAAGCGCTCCTGAAACTCTCATTGAGAAAGCCTACAAACGAGCTCTTTCTCGACCTCCCAGCGAAAAAGAGCTTTCTCAAGCCATGGAATTTCACCAAATCGCATCGTCCGATAAAGGAGAGCAAGATTCTCCCGAAGCTCTAGCCCATCTTTGCCACGCTCTATTCGCGAGCGCCGAGTTTCGTTACCTCGATTAATTAAGTCCGAGAAATTATGAAAACCCGCTTCGTGGCCTGCGTCCTGTCCCTACTCCTTCTCGGGAACATCGTCCTATGGGCCGCCAACGAGAGCAACTGGCCGCGCTTTCGCGGACCGAACGGAGCCGGCACCGCCGACTTCAACATACCCGCGAAATGGTCCGACGACACCGTGCACTGGGAAACCAAGTTACCCGGAACGGGTCATGGTTCCCCGGTCGTTTGGGGCGACAAGATATTCCTTAACGCGGCCCGCGAAAAGGGGAAGGAACGCCTAGTGGTTTGCCTCGACGCACCCTCCGGGAAAATTCTCTGGAACAAGGCCTTTGCCTCCGCAACGCACAAGACGAACAAACGCAACAGCTTCGCCAGCAGCACCCCCGCTGTGGACGCCGACGCAGTCTACGTGGCGTGGGGCAATAACACGGAGCTGCAAGTGACGGCCCTCTCGCACGAGGGGAAACAGCTTTGGCAGGGTAACTTCGGCAAAGTCACCGGCGGGCACGGCTTTGGCGTCTCCCCCATCGTGCACGATGACTTGGTGGTGCTGCCGAACGATATCGAAAAAGGGGGCGGCTTCCTCTTGGCGATCGACCGCAAGACAGGTCAAACGCGTTGGAAAATCCCACGGGACAGCAAACGCTTGACCTTCTCCACCCCCTGCGTCTACCAGGCCCCTAATGGAAAAACGGAACTCATCTTCACCAACTGGTGGCTAGGCGTAACCAGCGTGGATCCTCACAAGGGAAAATCATTGTGGGAACTCTCCGTATTTGGCCGCCCACATGCCGAACGGGCTATCTCATCCCCCATCGTGGCGGGCGATCTCGTGCTCAGTGTGTGCGGATTCACCACCTTGGACAAACACCTCGTGGCTATTCGCCCCGCCTCCGCCAGCAAGGACGGCAAGGCCAAGGAGATTTGGCGACTGGAGGACACCGTGCCTCACATTCCCACCCCGCTCCTGACCAAGA
>CAWVZQ010000368.1:0-3422 GCA_963934405.1 uncultured Opitutales bacterium
GATCGATCCTATGGATTTCCTCGGGATTCAATCCCAAGAAGAAAAACAACTGGGTGGTCGTAGGCTCGCACGTAGTAGCCCAAAACGTGGCAATCGTGCCTTACGGTCGCGGCACCCACATCGCCGGCATTCAAATGGGCGGCAAGGGAGACGTGACTGAATCCAACCGCCTATGGACCCGCTCCGACTCCGGTTCCTTTGTTCCCACTCCGGCCGTTTCCGATGGTAAGGTTTACGTTCTGCGCGACCGGGGTGAAGTCCACTGCATCGACCCGAAGACAGGTAAAAGTCATTGGGAGGACGCCTTTCCAAAAGCCAGTTCAAGTTATTACGGATCACCGACCATAGCGGGGGGTAAGCTCTACGCTCCTCGCGAAGACGGCGTCATTCTAGTGGCCGACATTTCGAACGGCTTTCGATTCCTCGCCCAGAACGACATGAGCGAACGCGTAATCGCCTCGCCGGTTCCAGTCATGAATCGCCTACTTGTCCGTGGCGAAAAGCACTTGTTCTGCCTCGGAAAATAACAAAGGACTACTGGAAGGAGAAGAGCCCGGTTCCGTTGAGCTGAATGTTCCCATTCGGGGTAGCGAAAACAATCGTTACGGCTTGGGACCCTCTACTGGAGTTGGACGGAATGGCCAAACTACCTGTAACAGTAGTTGTATTTGACCTTGCCACCCCCGTTAATGCAACTCCCCCGATCTGAACTGAGCTAGGAGCAACATTCGCGGGCGGTAAGGGGGGTTGAGAATTGGCGTCGAGGGTGATAGTTACGGATACGGTGTTTCCCACACTTCCTGCTGAAGGAGAGATTGAAACGACTCCGGTTCCCTGAGTATTACCGCTTCCCGAATTCGTAGTGGATTCACCAGATCCGGAAACTCCGGATGAGGAAGGAGTCCCCCGATATTTTCTGATCGTATATGGATAGGCGATTTGCATCGTTTCAAATTCAGAAGCGATTGCAGACATGGCATTAGCATTAAGGGTAGTCTGCATGCCTTCAATAAACTTGACGAAAGTACTGTAGCTATCCGTTCCCGAAATGGAAACGCCATTGACCATAAAGCCAACCTTGAGAGCTGCTAGATAAGCAGAATCATCAGACCAAGAAAGAGGCAGCAGATTGTGTTTGTTGAGAGTATTTCGTACGTCATACCCGAAATGCGGATTGAGGTAGCGGAGCACTGTGCCGTCGGGATCGGCCTCGATACTCATAACGTAGTGATAGATGCCCTCGGGGAACTCCGGAGTTGGTGAAACCAAACCATTGCACTCGTCTAGGTCTCCGCTCCCTGCAACGTATGCAGGGTTACCTGCTGAATCGTTTGTACCTGTGTAACCGCTCACAAGAAGAACTCCGGTCTTATTGTCGGCATTTCGCCAACCCACGGGACCATAAATAGGCCAACCATCGGCGGCAAAACCGATTAGCGGTGAATGCCCATTCGCCACAAGCAAGGCATCAAGCTCATCGCACTTGTCTTTTTCCGATTTCCAATCGTCCTTGATCAAGCGCAGGCAGGTAGGATATTTGTGATAGTGGTATACGCCGTTAATCTGGGGATGGCCACAACAACCGGAGAAGATTCTACCGTATGCAGCCGTTTCATTCGGATCCTCGAAGGGGTTGTAAACAGGTATTCCATTCAGTGCAACCCCCACGGTGCCAAGAGCTGTGTCGGTAGCAGTGTCATTGTTTACCGGATTGAGGGGAATGCGAAAAGCTTCCTCCGTCGCAACGACTTGGTTGGGATTGTTTCCCCCGCTTGCTCCGAGATTATTCTCGCTCAGCTTAAGGCTTTCGAAACCTCCGTTTGCCGCCGTATTCCAACCATTCGAGACATCAATACCCATGACGCTCGGCTTGTAATTTGGGATGCCATTAGCCGTAACGACCATCTGGTCGTTATCCGAATCCTTATAAATGGTTATGGCATTGGACAAGTTTTGTCCATCGATGGTCAAGGTGACCGGGCCCCCGCCCGAAACTTGGTTTCGGTAGTTCGAGACTATCAAGCGAGCCCTACGTTCAAATGAGGAATCTCCTTGGAGATAAACAAGCTCGGATAAAAGGGAGGTTTCGGTTTCCTCGCCAACCTTGGTCCAACCATCAGAAGCCGAGGAGTTCGAATCGAAGTAGGAAATCCCCTCGGTCGAGCTTAATGTGATGCGTTCAACATTTACAGAGGAAGTGGATAAGGTGTTGGAGTCGTTACCTGACTGCACTTGAACCAAGATTTCGGCTAGAGAAAAATAAGTACTGGTGGAATAGTGGTAAAAACCCTTGGTGGCACTAAAGTATCGCCAACCCTGAAGGTCATTAAGGTACAACCACGGATAAAACTCCTTCTTCGTCCACATCCACTTTAGGCCGGGATGGTACAACCAAGTCGCATCCACTCCAGAGTCCACGGGATAAAGCCAGCCCAAGTTTTCGTGATAAATCCAGTTCGAACCGGAATCAAAAAAGTTGCCGAACCATGAACTCTGCTTCCATCCCGAAGAAGCGTCAGTCAAGGTATCTGCCCTAACGTACGCGCCGAGAACGGAAGAAGAACTTGAGGACGAACTCGGCGAGTAATTTCCATCGGGGAGTTTCGAGATGGGGAACTTGTAGTCGGTTGAAGTCAACAGAGCCACGACTGCCGGGTCGGTAGACTCCAGCATGACTCGAGTATAGGGCTTCCATTCCCCCGTGTAGTCGGCATGTACTCGTCCGGACCAATCCTGACCACCGAGATAGGTTGTTGTTGCCCAGTAGACATACTCAGTGATTTGGGTTCCGTAGTCGGCCGTGTCATCGTAATAGGAATACCACGCGTTTGAAGGATAAGTTGTCGGAATCGTTTCAAAGTGCCCTCCACGAGCAGTGTCCATGGCCAAGGCGATGCTGCTTCCTACCTTTTCTCCCCATACGGCGGGAAAGGCTTCGTCCCAGCCTTTGTCAGTGACTAAATGCAAGACTTCCTCGAGGGTGGCATCACGGTCACTCCCGTTGCTTCCATTCTCGAAAATCTCCATGGCGAAAAGGTTTTGGGCTCGCGTGATGGAATTTTCGAATGACTCGAATGCGCTTTGCTTGCTCTCCTGTTCCTGCTCGGAAGCAAAAAGAACCATTGTCGCTATTTGGGCGGGCGAATTTCCTTTCAAGGCGGTCAACACCTCAGGCTGGTCAACATTTCCGTCTTCGTCATTGTCCAGAAATTCGGCCAGCATGTTTGCAGTATGGAGAGTCTTTGCCTCGGAAACCCCCGAGGTGGCAAGCACGCGAAGGCCAAAAACTTCCACGCATTTGTCAAAAACCGTTTTGCTCGCCGCGATATCGGAAGGGAAAGATGCTGAGAGTTGAATAGGGTCGGCTGTCAAACTTCTGAGGACAAGCGGAAGAATGAGGGTACAAATCAATAAAGCGCGAG
>CAWVZQ010000369.1:0-3415 GCA_963934405.1 uncultured Opitutales bacterium
CATATGGCCAAGAATCAAATTCTCGAGTCGGCGACATCACGGGCAATCCTTCACTCCAGACTTTCTACAGAACGAGTCCTCGACCTGATCCTTTGAACTTACTTCGCCTGATATTTCCTTTGTTCTAAACGAAAATTCGTCCGCCATGCCTTGAGTATAATTTCAACAGTCTTTTCCAGTCGAAGCCAAGTGCATCAAGGCATTCGTGAACGCGAAAGCCTTGAGTCGGTTCGTCGTTTGTCGTCCGGAGAGAAACAAAACAATGTCGACGGTGGAAATATAAGTTTCGCTGCCGGCCTTGCCTCCCGGACGAAAACGGAACGCGTTGCCAGAGATAATTTGGACAATGCCATCGCGCTCACACAGTATCAGATGAGCTCTCTCCAAACGGTCGATTCCATCGTGTCTCGCATGTCCGACTTGGCTTATAAAGCGGCTGACTTCATGAGTACCTCCAGCGAACGCGCTGGATTGGATCGTGAGTTCCAAGCCCTATCCACCACTCTTAAAGGGATTTCGAATGAAAAACAAGCTGATCAGTTATTGTTCGACCCCATGGCATCAAAATACATCGCAGACATTCCTCTCCCACCACCAGCAGGAGGAACCTCAGCAAAAGACGTAAGTCAACCTTTTGACATAGAAGCATTTCGTGGAACAGTAAAATTGTGGTGGCACCCAATGACTGCTCGCGATCGGGTTCAGCTCAAAATGGGTGATGTTGCATTCTTTGATTCGGGGGAATACGTGAGTAAGTACAGCGGATCATACAGGCAAGAAGTTGTTAATGGTGAAACAAGAATAGGAGACTACTTCGAAATCGACTTTGGCGCCACTGAATCGGAAATCCGACCCGACGCAGCGGGTAACAAAGGTGGAAGAGCCACTACTTGGAGCAACGCAAGTGGCGTAGACTTATCAAGCAGTCTGCCGAATTATCCTAGAGGTCAAGAAACGGATGGACAAAGCTCGATCCTCACCACAATCGTCAACGACCCACATTACGAAGAAGTTAATGACGATGTTAAACCTGCAGGAAGTCTTTGGCAACTTTGGATGGACTTGGTAAGAAAACCAGTCTTGGGACCTGAAACGCTTACTACCAGCGAAGGATTGCAATATCAAATGCAAACCAAAGGCTTCAGCAGTCTTTCCGGGCTGAGTTTGACCGATGCCATCTCTGCGTCAGATGCGTTAGAAATGACGATGCAGGAACAAGATAATCTTCGCCACCAGATGGGGAAAGTTTCCACGGATTTCTCTAGCCTTACTTTAAATAGGGAGTATCTGGCGCAGAAAACCATTTTAGGCTCCAATGCGGTCAGTCGTATCAGAGACACTGATACAGCGACGGAATCAGTTCGCCTCGCCAAGAACATGCTCTTGCACTCAGTTACCGAACGTTCCCTGATTCACTCCCGCATCTCCTCCAAGAAGATTTTCGACTTGCTCTTCTGACCCTATAAAAGGTCGGGACTTCCCGCTCAAGGCAGCCAAGGGTACTTGCGGAAGTTCGGTTCCCGTTTCTCGAGGAATGCTTCTTTCCCTTCCGCCCCTTCCTCTGTAAGATAATATAGCATAGTTGCATTGCCCGCAAGTTCCTGTATGCCAGCCTGCCCGTCGCAATCAGCGTTGAAGGCCGATTTCAGGCATCGAATGGCAAGTGGACTTTTGGACAAGATCTCATTTGCCCAAGCAACGCCCTCGCTTTCCAAGTCGTCTATCGGCACGACCTTGTTCACCAATCCCATGTCGAGAGCTTCGGAAGCATCATACTGACGGCAAAGATACCAAATCTCACGAGCTTTCTTCTGCCCCACGATGCGGGCCAGATAACCGGACCCGAAACCACCGTCGAAGCTGCCCACCTTGGGTCCCGTCTGCCCGAACACTGCATTGTCGGCCGCGATCGTAAGGTCGCACACGACGTGCAACACGTGCCCTCCACCGATTGCGTACCCCGCGACCAAGGCGATTACCACCTTGGGCATGGACCGGATCAGCCTTTGCAGGTCGAGCACGTTTAGGCGCGGAACACCCTCGTCGTCCAAATATCCGGCCTTCCCGCGTACGCTTTGGTCTCCGCCCGAGCAAAAGGCATACTTCCCGTCGGTGTGCGGTCCCGCCCCGGTAAGGAGCACGACTCCGATAGAGGAATCCTCTCGCGCATCAAGAAAGGCCTCGTACATTTCGGCCACTGTTCGGGGACGAAAGGCATTTCGTTTTTCAGGTCTATTGATCGTCACCTTCGCGATGCCTTCGACCTTCTCGTAGACGATGTCTTGGTAGTCCTTTACGTTAGTCCAGTTCATCATGAATCCTTATTGATAGAGTCCGCACCGTTTAAGTCGTCGGCGGGTTCTCCCATGCCGGGACCGGGTTCAACCCGTTTGCCTTGCTCGCCCCACTTGCGGCGAAGGTACTCGCGCTCCTCCTTCCAGTCGGCAAAGGGTTTGCCTCGCAGGGAGAGTAACTCGTCCAGCGGTCGTTCGTTGCTCGCGCCTTTCTCAGGTTCTTTGCTCATGGAGACAATCTTTCGATCTTCCACTCGTTTTCCGTGGTTCGACTATACCTAAAGCGGTCGTGCAAACGACCCGTTCGTCCCTGCCAGAACTCCAAAGTTTCGGGTTTTAGGCGAAAACCACCCCAGAATGGAGGTTTTGGCGGGTTCTCTCCAAAGCGTTCGGCCACCTCCTCAAAAGCGTTTTCCAGTGATTCCCGCGAACCTATAACCTCGCTTTGGCGTGATGCCCATGCTCCAAGCCGGCTTTCCAGCGGTCTTGAATGGAAATACTCTTCCGAGCTTTCCTCATCCAATCGATCCACCAAACCTTCCACGGTTGCCTGGCGCTGCATGCCCCACCAAGGAAAGTGCATGACTGCCTGTGGGTTTTCCTTCAACTCTCGGGCCTTTCGACTACCGAAATTGGTGAAGAACAGAAAGTAGCCGTTTTCAATTCCTTTTAATAAAACCGATCTAGTGGAGGGAGATCCCGCTATGCTCGAGGTGGCCAAGGTACAGGCATTCGGTTCTATGATTTCGGCCGACTTCACCTCCTTCATCCACTCGGAGAATTGCTCTAAGGGACAATGCCGAAGGTCTTTCCGACGAAACGCACCTATGGTGTAATTCTCGCGCATTTGGCTCAATTCATCACTTGCATCACTCATTGCAAAATCCTAATTAGCCAAACTACCCCTTGGAATCAACGGGGAAAGCTCCGAGGTATTCGTCCAAGTTCTGTTGAAAGGCTGCATAGGCTCTCCCTTTGGCCCGGGCCATTAATCGTCGCCTAATTCTCATGTTCAACAGAATCAACTTACGGGCGAGAAGACCTCTGGCGGATCGGCGAAACCAATGCAGTTCGCGAACCGGTTCGGATCGAGTTGCGAACTTTTGCTTGTAATCGAGATG
>CAWVZQ010000370.1:0-3401 GCA_963934405.1 uncultured Opitutales bacterium
TTTGTTGCCCGAGGAAATTTTCAGAATAGCGACAAGAGCTCTAACCCGAATTTTTTATCGATTGAGTGTCAAGGGGGTAGAGAACCTTCCGAAAAAAGGAGGAGTGTTGATTCTTTGCAATCACGTGTCTTACGCCGATCCAGTGATGATTGGAGTGAGTCTGCCGCGTTATCTTCAGTTCATCGCCTTTTCCGGTCTTGCTGAAAGCTGGTTGGTTCGTTTTGTGTTTCGTCTCACTTCAGCCATTCCCGTTTCCCCGAGTCGGGCCAAGGAAGCCATCGTCAAATCCTCAGAGATATTGCGTTCCGGGGATGCCATTTGTATTTTTCCCGAGGGTGGGATTTCTCGGGTCGGGCCGTTGCTCGGTTTTAAGAAGGGTTTCGAGTTGATCGCTCGAAAAGGACAAGCACCCGTTGTTCCGGCATATTTAGACGGTGTGTGGGGATCGATCTTTAGCTTTTCCGATGGGAAGTTCCTACGGAAATGGCCTCGACGGATTCCTTATCCCGTTCGTTTTCACGTCGGCGAACCAATTCCCGCGAAGGAAGCCACTGTCGATCGTGTTCGCCGTTCGATGTTTCGCTTGGCTAGGGAAGCGTTCTCAGAAAGGAAGGACTTGGAGCGACCTTTGAGTTTGGGGATAAAGGCTTCCTTGTTGCGAGATCGCTCAGCCCCATTCTTGGTTGAGGGCGGCGGGAAGATTTGGACCCGAGAAGAGTTTTACGCGAAAGCCAAGAATCTGACCGGTTCCGAAGTGAAGGTCGAAGAAGTGGAAGGTCTCGATTCTATTTCCGATACTTGCCTCCACTTGGCTGGTTGCTCTCTCCGTGATGAGGAAATTCAGACTGCAGGGATCTCTTGGCCGACCCCCGAATTGATCGCTAGCGTCATGCGTATCATGGAGACCAATCTCTGGCATGAGCCTGCTTTTCGAATTCAAATGGAAGGGTCATTCGATTCGGCTTGGGATCAAACTTGGTGCTTGTGGGCCCCCCTGCTGGGAGATTTGTCCGTCAAGGATGAGGGAGATGGAACGCTCACGCTCGGTAATGCCGGAGACTTGAACTCATTTACCGCCAAGACCTTCACTGGTCTTGCGATATCCGGTTTAGGTGTGGTGGCGATGAATCTTCCCGACCCTCCTGAGGATATCAATCCTGATGATCAAAAAGGAACCGCCGAGGGGTCGGTTGGTCGGATCCTTCCCGGTGTGGAGGCTCGGGTGGTGTCCGATGGTTCGGGCGAGGAATTGCCGGTGGGTGAAGAAGGCGATCTTCAAGTGGCGGGTGTCTCGGGAGAATGGACATCAGCAAATCTCAAGGCTCGTTTCGATGTTGAAGGATTTCTCTGGTTGACGGAAACTTGACATAGCTCTCCGTTTTGACCTTTCCCTCTTTCCACTGGGCAGTCTTTTTGTTAGTAATGGCAAGCTTTGGAAAAGCAAGGAATTCTCAGCTTTCCAAACTTCAATTATGACAAAATCCTATTTCCCGGAGGAATCCACTACATTTGCCCGCAATATCGAACTTTTGCGGGGACATCGTGTTGCTGTTCTGGGACACCGCAGACCCGATGGTGATTGCATCGGTTCTCAAGTCGCCCTGACAAGGGTATTAAACGCTACAGGTATTGAAACATTAGCCGTGAACATCGATCCTGTTCCGAGAACCCTGAAGGCTTTTGTCGGAGATACGCCGTTCTTTCTAGCTGCCGATTTGCCCGCGGGCGAATTTCTCGCCGTCTCGGTAGATTGCGCAGACCATGCTCGGGTGGGGGACTCCGTTCGTGATCGATTTCCCAATGTCCTTTTGAATATCGACCACCATGTTTCCAATACCCTTTATGGGGAGACGAATCTCATCTTGCCCGAGGCCTGCGCCACTGGAGAAATTCTTGCGGGCCTTTTCTTCGATAACGAGTTGGCGGTGGATTCTGTAGCTGCCCAAGCGCTTTACCTAGGGATCGCGACCGATACCGGACAGTTTTGTTATTCCGGCACCACGGCCAGTGTGTTCGACATATGCAGGAGGTTGTGCGAACTTGGGGCCAGTCCTTCCCAAGCTGCTCATGAGCTTTACGAATGTGAGAAACCGGGTCGTATACAATTGTTGCAGCGTTTTCTAGCAAGTTTTCGAATGGAGCATGAGGACCGCGTCTGCATTGGTTCGATCACCGATGACTTTTACGAGGAAACCAGTACCACGCCCGAAGACGCAGAAAATTTTGTCGATTATTCCCGTTCCCTCGATGGCGTCGAAATCGGAAGCCTTCTCGAGGAGCGTAACGGTCAGTTGAAAGGAAGTCTAAGGGCGAAGGAGCATCGTTACCGTGTAGACCTCCTGGCCAAGCAGTTTTCTGGCGGAGGTCATGCTTGCGCGGCTGGGTTCAACGTGGAACGGAAACTGGAGGATTTTTATCCTGAATTTGTAACTGCCATTGGTGAACACCTGAGGCAGGTCGATACCGGAGGGCTTTCCTGATGAATCAAAGAAGCGGCGATTTCGAGGGCATATTACTTGTCGATAAACCACAGGGGATAACTTCTCACGACGTTGTCGACCGTTTGCGGCGCAAGATCAGCATGAAGCGCATCGGTCACGCCGGCACACTTGACCCGATGGCCACCGGACTGTTGATTATGCTAATTGGGAAGGCGACCAAAACATCGCAATATCTGATTAGCCTCGGCAAGACTTATGAGGGGACAATTCAGTTTGGTATCGAGACCGATAGTCAGGATGCCGATGGCGCGATAGTGGCCGAGAAACCTTTGCCCGATGATCTTTCCACTGAAAGAGTTAGTAAGGAGATGGAGGGATTTCTTGGGGACCAATACCAGCTCCCTCCGATGTTTTCCGCCAAGAAAATCGATGGTGTGCCACTTTACAAGATGGCTCGAAAAGGCAAGACCGTGGAGCGCGAGCCGCGCTTCATTCGCATCAACAAATTCGAGCTTCTTCGTTTTGAATCGCCCGAGGTCGACTTTCGGATGTCGAGCAGCAAAGGCACTTACGTGAGGACCGTAGCCCATGACCTAGGCCAGAATCTTGGTTGCGGCGCTCACCTGATCTCATTGAGGCGTACCCACATCGACCAGTTCGACATCGAGGACGGCAGAACTCTCGAGACCATTGAGAAAAGCCCTCTTTCTGAATTCGGCGACATGCTTATTCCCGTACACAAGGCAGTTCCTTCTCACGTGCTGTGAACCTTCCCTTGGTCGTCGGTTCCCTTGCCGAGCTGGGAGAACGGGAATCGAAACCGATTTGCTTAGCCATCGGCATGTTCGATGGGGTTCATCGGGGGCATCGAGCGGTGCTTGAACTCGCGGTGAATGAAGCTCGCTCTTTGAATGGCCTCGCAGCGGTTCTCACTTTTCCCGAGCACCCCGCCAAGTTTCT
>CAWVZQ010000371.1:0-3399 GCA_963934405.1 uncultured Opitutales bacterium
TCCTACCACTGGAGAATTAAGCCGGCGGAAGGGAAGAAGGAAAACACTTGGCCGACCATGCTCGGAGTCTATTCCAAGGGGCATGGGCCCAAGCGCAAGATCGTCGTATCCAAGGCCGAGGGGCAGGAAAAGCATCCCATTTTGAAGGATATGCCGGAAGGCTGGACGACACCCGAGGGTGAGCTTTACAATACGCAGCGGATTCTTGGAGCCACCGTGTTGGCCTATGGAAACAATGGCGTGGCCAAGGAACCCCAAGCGGTGATCTGGACCAACGAGCACGGCAAGGGACGCATCTTCGCCACCACCATCGGCCATCATAATTCCACCATGTCGACCAAGGAGTACCTCGATCTGGTGGCCAACGGCGTACGCTGGGCTAACAGGCTGGACTGAAGCCGGAGCTCATGACGGCGAAGAGTTCCACCTCGAACGTTTACCTTCGAGTCAATTACCAATAGCCGAGTCGGTCCTGTCGGGGTCGGTTGAAGTTTTTAGTTTTTTCGAAATCGGTCTCTTCAGCTAGAAAGGATTAGTTTTCATTTTAGCTCTTTCATTCGTGACCTGTACATTGAATTAGATTTAACTATTTCAGTTAAATATGAGGTGCTTCGGGCTATTTTTCTTCCTATTCTCTCTTGCTCCGGCTAGAGGAGACGAGGTGTTTCGCAAAGATATCCTGCCGGTATTGCAGGAGTATTGCTTCGATTGCCATGATGAGGATACGCAGAAGGGTGACTTGTCCCTTTACCGCACAGGTCCTGATTTTTCGAATAAGACCGACTTGGCCAACTGGGAACTGGTGCTCGAACAGTTGGAGATTGTCCAGATGCCCCCATCAAAGAAAAAGCAACCATCGGCGGCCGAACGGGCTAGGGTTATAGAGTGGATTCAGGAAGGTTTGATCAAGGCGGGCAAGGGGTTTGCCGTGCAGGCGAGATTACTTCTTCCCGAGTACGGAAACCGAATTAGCCACGAGCTCCTGTTCGATGGATCGATAGACGAGGTTCCCTTTACTCCCGCTCGATTATGGCGAATGAGCCCTCATGTTTACCGAGGTAAGCGTTACCAGTCGAACGTGAGTGGTGGAATCGAGGCCGAGCCAGTAAGCTACGTCTCAAAATCCAGCGGGATAAGGGACTATGCGGATCAGGAGATCATGGACGAGTCCGGCTTCTTGGCGTTGAGGATGGCGTTTTCCGATATCATCGCCAGCCAGATGCATGATCGAGAGTTGCCGGGGTTGAGCTACGGTCCCAACAAAGACAAGCCGATCCGGATTGCAGGTAAGGAAAGCTTCAAGGCTATTTCGGAGTCGGATGAAGTTCCTAGCGATGCCGTTATGGGTGCCCTCGTTCGAGAGGAATTCGAGCGAGCTTGCGGACGTCCCATGACCGAGGAGGAGTTTGCGCGATATCTCGCTTTCATGAAGTTCAACGTAAAGGAAGGAGGGAATGAGGCCGGTCTCAAGGTCACCTTACTTGGCATTTATCTGTCGAGTGAAGCCGTTTACAGGTTGGAACTCGGGCGTGGTGAGCCCGATGAGCATGGTCGCCGTATGCTATCTCCGCAGGAGATCGCTTTTGCCTTGGCCTATGCTTTGACGGATAGCCCACCTGCGAAGAATCGCTTCATAAAAGAGGCCTTGGACGGAAAAAAGCTACAATCAAAGGCTGACGTTGAAAGGGTTCTTCGCCGGATGATTGCTGATGGCTCTCCTCCCATCCGAAAAAACCTTCCGGCCAGTATGTTTCACGCTATGATCCAGTCGGCGGAGCGGGGTTATGGTTATTATCCCCGAGTGGTCAGGTTCTTTGAGGAGTTTTTTCAGTACCCCAAAGCAGCGGGAACCTTCAAGGATAGTCCCGGCGCCCCCGTTGGTTCCCGAGCCTTGGTAGGTGCGCCTCAGGGGCACATCGTGCGGATCGTCAACGAAGACCGACAAGTGTTCGAAGAACTTCTTACTTCTCCTCGCTTCAACATGAATAAGACCGAAATGATCGGTATGCTTAACAGGCGTCATGCGGAAAAACTCAAATCTTCTCCCAAAGAGCAGCATCCGCAGTTAGAAGAGAAACACCTAAAAATGCTGAAACGAGCGGAGAAGGACTTGAACGACGATACCTTTCGTTCCGGGATGCTTCATGATCAGAGCTGGTTGATTGCTCATTCCACCAACGACCAAAACGATCCTGTGCACAGGGGTATTTGGGTTAGAGAACGTTTGCTTGCGGGCAACGTGCCTGCTCTTCCCATTGGTGTGGATGCCAACGTGCCAGAGGCTCACGACAGGACCTTGCGTCAGCGTTTTGAGGTGACCCAAAAAGCCGAATGCTGGCGCTGCCACAAGATCTTTGAGCCTTTGGGTATGCCTTTCGAGAGTTTCACTGATCGCGGATGGGTGCGAACAGGCATGTTCTATAATACCAAGAAAAAGATTTTCGAAACTGAGCTGAAGTCCGACAAAATAGCGGTGGGTCTCAAAAACGGATTGCTGGTCGAATACCCTTGGGATACCAGTGGGGGAATTTCGGGAACGGGCGAGCCCGGAATCGACGGTCCCGTGAAGGATGCGTCCGATCTCGTACATCGTTTGGCCAAGTCGACTCGGGTCAGGCAATCGATCATACGTCATGCCTTTCGTTTCTGGATGGGACGCAATGAAACCTTGACTGATTCCCAAACTCTTATCGCGGCGGACAAGGCTTACGTTGCAAGCGACGGCAAGTTTAGCGAGGTACTTGTTTCTTTGCTATCCTCCGATTCTTTCCTATATCGTAAATAATCTTTTGATATGCACTTGACCCGTAGAGAATTCGCAAAAGGCCTCGGCCTAGGCGCAGGGAGTTTCGCCTTGTCTCCATTACTCCACCAAATGGAAGCCCATGCCGCAGGTCGGGCGGAAGGCTTTCCCCGTCGCTTTGTCTTTGTCGTGAAGTCCAGCGGCCTTACTCCCGAGGGGATTCGACCGGAGGGTATCGAGGTCGGTGACGGCAGTCGCTTGCTCGACCTGAAGCTAAAGGATTACAACTTGCCCCACACCATGCGTTCGCTCGATCCATTCAAGGACGATATGATGATTTTGGAAGGATTGTCGGGCTGTAATTTTCAAGGTAATCATTCCTCTTATTACGGGGCCTTGAGTTGTCATCATTCTCCGGAAAAGCCGGCAGCCGCTACTCTTGACTGCATGCTCGGAGAACTTAACCCTGCGCCTTTTAATAATTACGGTTTTTCTCCTAATGGGCACAGTATCGGTAATAATTACGGACCTACGGTGCAGGATACCGCTGTGTTCCCTCGGATTTCTGCATACGGGCAGAACAAGCCCATGCCTTATCAAGCGAGCGCCGAAAAGGCGTACAGGCAATTGTTCGGAAGCGCTCTCGACTTGAAGAC
>CAWVZQ010000372.1:0-3397 GCA_963934405.1 uncultured Opitutales bacterium
CGCGGTCTATTGGTGGAAGAAGCGGTGGCCTCGGCGGGTTCGGTGAAGATATCCGCCGTGGACAGCCTCGTGGTGGATTTCGTGAAGGCAGTTGGCGCCAACACCGTGGCCGAGTTGAAGTCTGAGACCGGCAACCTCTTGGTGCAGGCTGCCCCAGCGGGCGAGGCTTATTCCGTTCAGGCCGGGGGAGGCATCGCCCTCGAGGCGGGAGTGAACCTACGGCTGGTGGGCGACGTAAACGCTCCCGACTCCCTAGTGTTTGTGGCGGGCAAGGAGTTCGTCACCAGTGTGGGCGAAGAACTTTCGTTTTCGGCGAAGAACATCCGATTGGAATCGGGTACGGCAGTTGTGGTGGACGGTACGCTCAAGGCCGATGAATCGGTGGAAATCGTCTCTAACGCAGGCAACGTGACTGTGACGGGCACCATAGAGGGCCAGTCGGGTTCTTCCGTGAAAGAGGTTTCACTCGTGGCTAGGGGGAACCGTATCCTTGAAGAGGGCTCCCTTTACGGGTATTACAAGTTCAAGGACTCCCTCCCCGATCCTCTCCCGCCCGATCCGCCCGATTACTTCTACTCTCTTACGCCCGAACCAGGCGAAGGCGACGAGGTGTTCCACTTGGTCGGTGATGTCCTTCAGAAGGTGGAAGACCCCGGAGCTTACCGTTTTACGCCCGTCACGGTTGAAGTCGGGCAAGTCAACAAGCACGAGTACTCAGGTTATGAACTATATCGAAAGTCAGGGGAGAGCATCAGCTTAAAGGATGCTGCTGCCTCCCTTACCCATACATCTTCCTCCTCTTCCTCTTCTATAAACAATCATTCCAAGGTTAAGCTTCGAATCGAGAAACCAAGCGGAACCGAAGGATCAACTTACCTCTATGATCCCGTCTCGAAGAAGTATTACGTTCGACACAAGGCCGACGCCACCGTTGTAGCCAACCGAACCCGCTTCTCGTTCGACGGTATCGACGCCGACCTCGTAGCCGCCGTGCCTCCAGCATCCACCGTGATCGCCACTTTCTACGCCGATTCCGAGGACTGGGCTAACGCCAATGTCTATGACGCCAACGGTACCCTCCTCCTCCCCAGTCGCTACGCAGGTCTTTATCCGAATTTGCATGAGGTTACCGATGCCGCTACCATAAACCTGCTAGTACCCGTTGAGACCTTCTTCAAGACCGGCTCCATCCGCGTGGCTGAGACAAACATCCAGGCTCAGGAGCGTATTTCCTTCCATGCGCAGCGTGCTCTGGAGGGGCAAGATCTTGAGCTTTCTGTGTCCGGCCCAGACGGCGTACTTGAAATATCTACGGGTCTTGATTTGGCATTGAATTCGGGTGTCACGATGGAAGCTGCCAAACGAGTGTTGCTTTCATCCTCCGGAATCTTCGACAAGGGTGGAAATCTCGTGGGTGGTGACTTGACCGTGAGCGGTGTCATCGAAGGTCCCTCTGGTTCCGCCCCCAAAGAGGTCGTTCTTCGAGCTTTTGCTGACCTTGAGCTGAACGCTTCTGCCACGGCTACGGATCGAATTGAGCTTTTCGCCGGGGGAACACTTGGCGGCTCCAGCCTGAATGGTGCTTCGCTTAACTTGGACGCAACCGGGGCCGATTCGGTCATAGACATTGCGGTGGATGGCAACGTCAACTTTGGCGGCACACTCAAGGCGAGCAAGATTGCGTTGGCTTCCAAGCGCGAGAATCTCACTGTTTCCGCCAACCTGTTGGGTACTGGCGGGAATGATCTCAAGGAGGTAGACTTTTCTGCTCGGGGTAATCTAGCCGTGAGCAGTGTGGTGAATGCCACGGATGCCGTTCGTTTCAAGGCAGGTGGGTCTCTGTCTGGCGTCAATTTGAACCTTTCCGTTGACGAGGTGATAGAGATTTCCACTGGAGACGCCCTCAATTTCGGGGTCGGCTCCGTTTTGAAGGCGGATAAACGAATCTCCCTCGTGTCCACCGGCGGTAACTTGACTTTTGCAGGGACAGCCGAAGGAAAATCCACTGCGGGAGCCTTGGAGGAGATCGTGCTGAAGGCCAAGCTCGACTTGTCGGCTCAAGCCCAGATCGCCGCCTCAAGAAAGATTTTACTGGAAGCAGGCGGTAGCCTTACTTCCTCTGCTGGTAGTCTTGATCTCTTGGCTGCCGGTAGTGACGGGAATATCGATATCATAACTGGTGACGATCTTCAGTTGAATGGCAAACTGGAAGCGGTGGAACAAATCTCTCTCTTGTCTGGCGGGAAACTGACTTTGTCCTCTTCGAGTGAGTTGACCGGTCCCGGGAGTGCAGTCGCCAAGCGTGTCTTGCTTGCCTCTAAGGACGATCTTGAAGTCAACGGCAAGATCGAGGCATCCGAGGAAATCGATGCTCGGGCGGGAACGGATGGCGTAGGTTCGGTAAAAGCAACGGCTGGGAGCGGATTGATCGATGCCGGTTCGGGAATCGTCAAACTGATTTCGGGTGCCACCGCCGGCATTATCGACATGGACTTGGTCACCATTTCGGCGAAGGACGTTTCGGTCGATAGTACTGGTGAAGTCGCCCTTTCTCTCGATGCGGAATCCCTTTCGGCATTGGTTGATTCAGGTAACCTTGTGGTGACAGCCTCCGGAGCCCTGCGTTTAACCGACGTGGAGGCAAAGTCCGGCTCAATTGAAGTTAGCGCCGCAGGAAAACTTGAAGCAGACCGTGTGATTGCGAGTGGTGGCGCCGATGCTCACGATATCACCCTCAAGGCGGTTGGCGCTGCTTCCGACTTGATTTACGACGAGGTCAAGGCATCGGGTTCGGGGGATATGCTGCTTGAGGCCGGTGCCGGTATCGCCGCGAAATCTTCTGTGTCTTCGATTACGGCGGACGAGATATCTTTTGATGGACAGACCAGCGCCGACTTGGTCGGAACCTTTGCCACCCTTTCTGGTGAAGTTCATCAGGCGGGAGACATGACCGTGTCCGCTATAGGGAATGCGGTCTTTGAATCCCTCATCCTCGCCGCCGGCAAGGCGAACCTTGCGGCAACCGGGAACCTAACGGTCGATCTTCTTCGAGTGACCAATGCCGGTGACGCCCACGACCTGTCCATTGACGTCGGCGGGAATCTCGTTCTCGGCGAACTGGATGCCGGTTCCACCGGGGACATTTCCTTGAAAAGCACCGGAAGCATTACCAAGACGGCGGGCAAGCGTGTGAGGGGCGATGAACTAGCCCTTGAAGCTAGTGGTTCTGTGAATATTGCAACCGAGGTGGCGACGATTGTCGCCTCCCTCTCCGCCGCGGGCGATCTCCAAATCGACGAGACGAATGCTCTCCAATTGGTCGACGTTTCGGTTGCCGACGGCTCCCTAGACGTCACGACGGGTGCTTCCCTTACCGTTGATTCTGTTCGAATCTCCA
>CAWVZQ010000373.1:0-3381 GCA_963934405.1 uncultured Opitutales bacterium
GGAATGGTCGGGACGGAGAGATTCGAACTCTCGGCCTCCTGCTCCCAAAGCAGGCGCGCTAACCAGACTACGCTACGTCCCGATACAAAGAATATTAAATTATAGATTTCGAGGAGACAAGCAAAGCAAATCCTACCTTTTGTTGAAAATTTAAGGTTTTTCATTATGGACCGCCTTTGGGTTTGCCTTAACGCATCAACGCATCATGATATGTTGATGCGTTATAAATGATGAAGAATTTTGCTAAAGACAAGCCGACCGAAGCCGACCTTAGACAATTACTAGAGCAACGTATTGTCTACTTGGACGGTGCCATGGGTACCATGATCCAGCAACACAAGCTGGAAGAGGAGGACTTTCGTGGAGACTTGTTTAAGGCTCACGACAAAGAGCTGAAGGGCAACAATGATCTTCTCTGTCTCACGCGACCTGAAATAATAAAGGATATCCACAGTGCCTACTTCGAGGCTGGAAGCGACATGGTGGAGACCAACACCTTCAGCGGAACCTCCATCGCAATGGCGGACTATTCTCTGGAGGGAATCGTTCATGACCTGAATGTCGAAGCGGCTCTGCTCGCCCGTGCTGCAGCAGACGAAGCAATGGAAAAGGATCCGAGTCGACCTCGTTTCGTGGCTGGAGCCATCGGTCCTACAAACCGAACTGCTTCACTATCTCCGGATGTCAACGACCCTTCCAAAAGAAACGTAACCTTTGACGAACTGGTAACCGCTTACCGAAATCAAGCAAAGGCCTTAATCGAAGGCGGGGTCGACCTGCTTTTGCCCGAAACCACATTCGACACTCTAAATCTTAAGGCCGCTCTGTTTGCCATCGAAGACTTATTTGATGGAATCGGGCAGCGCATTCCGCTCATCTTGTCGGTAACGATAACGGATGCCTCAGGTCGGACTCTATCCGGTCAGACAACCGAGGCCAGTTGGAATTCCATCTCTCATTCAAAACCGCTCTGCGTTGGTCTCAACTGCGCATTGGGTGCGGACGCGATGCGTCCTTATCTCCAAGAGCTCTCCCGCAACGCCGACTGCCTCGTACACTGTTACCCGAACGCCGGACTACCAAATCCACTAGCCCCTACGGGTTACGATGAAACCCCGGAAGACACCGCCAGCTCCCTTTCCGTGTTTGCCGAAGAAGGTCTGCTAAACATTGCGGGGGGGTGTTGCGGAACAACACCCGAACACATCCACGCCATCGCGGAAAAACTTTCCGAGTACCCTCCTCGGCATGCGCCGGAAATCGAACCTGCCCTAAGGCTAAGCGGGCTCGAACCCTTTCATCTAAAGGGCAACGACGCCCCCTTTCTGATGATCGGCGAACGAACAAACGTCACCGGATCTCCCCGTTTTCGTAAGCTCATCGAAGCCGATGACTTCGAAGCGGCTCTCGCTGTTGCCAAGCAACAAGTGGAAAACGGGGCCAACGTCATCGACGTTAACTTTGACGCCGCTCTACTGGACGGCGAAGCCTGTATGACTCGCTTTCTCAATCTAGTAGCGGGGGAACCGGACATTGTTCGAGTGCCAATCATGATAGACAGTTCGAAATGGTCTGTCATTGAGGCGGGACTGAAGGTCACTCAAGGAAAGTGCATCGTAAACTCGATCAGCTTAAAGGAAGGGGAAGATTCCTTTAGGAAACAAGCACGCCTTGCCCTTCGCTACGGTGCGTCAGTCGTGGTCATGGCTTTTGATGAAAACGGGCAAGCGGCCACTCTGGACGACAAAATCCGAATCTGCGAAAGAGCTTATAAAATACTAGTGGAGGAGGTCGGTTTCCCACCGGAAGACATAATTTTCGACCCGAACGTCCTAACAGTCGCCACAGGTATATCCGAACACGACTCATACGGCATAGACTTCATCGAGGCAGTACGCGAAATCAAGAAACGTTGCCCGCATGCTCGAACGAGCGGTGGAATAAGTAACGTCTCCTTTTCTTTTCGAGGAAACAATGCTGTCCGCGAGGCCATGCACACTGTCTTTCTATATCATGCGCGCAAAGCGGGTTTGGACATGGGCATCGTCAATGCCGGCATGCTGGAAGTCTACGACGAAATTGAACCCGTATTGCGTGAAAGGGTTGAGGACGTCATATTAAACCGCAGGGCGGATGCATCAGATCAACTTTTAGAACATGCCGAAGAGGTAAAAGATCAAGCCTCGGGCAAGAAGTCTTCGGGTCCTGATCTTTCTTGGCGTGAATTATCCGTAACGGAGCGTCTTGCCCACGCCTTGGTTAAAGGCATCGGCGATTACGTCGAGGAAGACGCCGAAGAGGCCAGACAGCAACTAGGTCGCCCCCTTGAGGTCATCGAGGGACCGCTAATGGATGGCATGAAGATTGTGGGCAATCTGTTTGGAGACGGTAAAATGTTCCTCCCGCAAGTAGTGAAAAGCGCTCGAGTCATGAAGCGTGCAGTCGCCTATCTCGAACCGTTCATGGACGCCGAGAAACAAGCTGGCGCAAGCAGCAAACGCGGCACCATGATCATTGCCACCGTCAAGGGAGACGTCCACGACATCGGCAAAAACATAGTCGCCGTAGTGCTCGCATGCAACAACTGGGAAGTCGAAGATCTCGGAGTAATGGTTTCCTGCGAAAAGATTCTACAGGCGGCAAAGGATAGAAATGCCGACATTATCGGATTGAGTGGCTTAATTACACCATCTCTTGACGAAATGGCCAGCAATGCCGCCGAAATGAAACGGCAAGGTTTTGACATCCCCTTACTCATCGGAGGCGCCACTACAAGTAAAGCTCACACAGCAATAAAACTAGCACATCACTATGACCAACCTGTGGTTCAAGTCGCCGACGCCTCTCTAGTAGTCAACGTTTGTAATGAGTTGACCAATCCGGAAAAGAAGAAGGGCTTCGTAGAATCGCTAAGCAAGAAACAGGAAGAATTGCGTGAAAAGCATGCCACTGCAAACGGACCAACACTACTTTCACTTGAAGTGGCGCGAAGCCGAAAGCTCTCCACGGACTGGTCTTCCGAAAGAATCGAAACACCAGAAGAGAATAGACTCGGAGTAAGTGTTTTCGAAGAAGTTTCACTTGAAACTGTCGTGGAATATTTCGATTGGTCTCCATTTTTCTGGTCATGGGAGCTAAAAGGTAAATTCCCCGATATTTTCCAAAAAGGAGATTTAGGTAAAGAAGCCCAATCACTTTATGATGATGGCAGGAAAATCCTCGACCGAATCATTTCCGAAAAACGCTTTCAATGCTGTGCAACCATAGGTCTATGGCGTGCCAACTCCATTGGGGATGACGTCGAATTATATGACGGAAAGTCAGGGGGCAACACCCTTGCCACCTTTAGGTTCCTTCGCCGACAACAAGAAATCCTGAGCA
>CAWVZQ010000374.1:0-3330 GCA_963934405.1 uncultured Opitutales bacterium
GGCAGTTGGTTTTACGGGGGCACCCGCACTTTCACCTCTCCCGCCCACCAGACATTGGACAATTTCCTTACCTCCGAAATTCTTCGTTCCACCTCTCAGCTGAAGGCGGCCAACCTTTGTCGATTGAAGGCGGAGACCTATGTGGGGCTTCACGACGACACAAAAGCAAACTCGTCCGGGTACACCACAGCCGTTCAAGCTCTTTTTCAGGACGGGTCACCCGACTTGCGCTTTTACCCGGGACTTTTGGCCGATCTTGCTAACCCCGACTATGTTGCGTCCACCAAGTCGAGGGAAGTCTATCTCTTCTTCCCCTACGAAATCATGCGTATCTTTCCCACTATCATGGGGTTCAGTTCCAGAAACCTGTTCATGGGCAAGCAACTTGACGAATACAAAGGAGGGCGTGTGCCCAAGGCGATGTCGATCTTGCGAGACGCCCGTCGCGAAGGTAACTCCCTTGTCTTCGCCAACGGTTTTCGTCTCGACCGGCGGGGGAAGTTGCGAACGAAGGACCAAAAGAGCGTAGCCCCGTATGGGGCGATATCGATTGTCGGTGCCCCCGGAGAACCCGCCAAGGTCGTCGACGCTCTGGAAGTCGACGGCTTGCGAATACCATCAAACCCGGAAAGGTCTTCTCCCCAGCGCTTGCTCTACCTTCCCGAGCAGCGCGATCTCATCATTTTGTCCGCAGATGCCTATCGCTCTACCATGGCCAAGCGATTCCTCCTCGACCGCTTTGATCCCGAGGCCTATTCCCATCCCTCCTTTGCATCCGCCGCCGACCTCAAGCGCCAATCCTACATGACACAGGCCGACTGGGTCACCTCCTCCGGCAGCAAAATCACACTCAACATGCGTGGTGGCTATAAGATCGAGGCTGACGTCGGTACTGGTTTGGCAAATTTGCCCGGCTTTTCCACGCCCGTCAAATTTTCCTTCCATCGCTCCATGCACGATGTGAAAACCGGAAAACTTATGAAAATCCCGGCCAAGATTGTGGAAGGCGCCAAGTACCACTTAATCCAAAGTAACCTCCCCGCTTTTCTTGGTGGTCGAACCTATACTGTCCCGGCAGGAGGCAAGACCATCGCTCAAATCGCCGCCATCCACGGCGCCAATCCCTTGGCTCTGGCTCAAACCTCGGGTCGGGAGGATGACGAAATGCTCGCCGAGGACGAGGTTATCGAGATACCCTCGCGTGGATACAAAGTAATTCCCGCATGGTTCTTCATGGCCGACGAGGTATTCCAATCTTTGCTCGTGCAGGGCTTCCTCATGGAAAATCTCGATCCCAAGCTGTTCGCCCCCGTCCACCTTTCGCCATGGGGCAAGGTGTATCGAGTCTTGCGTTAAGTCTCTCGGTCACTAATTTAAATTTTTTTTGTCCAGATGCTCCACCGACGGGAGTGACAGTCCGATGAACGATTATCGAACACACAGGGAGCAGCCATGACGCTCCCTAAACTTTCAAGTCTATTACTCATATTTCATCAACCCGAACCCGCTTTGCAATTGTTCAAGGAATCTTTATCGTCTCTGATGATGTTTTACAAAACCACAAGTTGCTGTTAATCAAGGGCTTGGGAGTGTTCCTTGCGTCCCTCTGAATTTTTCTTTAGAAAATATGCAAGATTTCCCCTTTTCTCGCTAATAATACAGTTGAAAACCTTCATCAAGTGATTCGCTCAAGATAATGCATTTATTTCTATTTTCTTCTCTCAAGAATATTTTTAGGACGATTTCTAGATCGGCGCTGTTTTTTTCCTGCCGGATCAAGTTGCATATCCTGTTCGTTTTACTCTTAAGCAATTTTGCACTTACCGAGCACTTGTCGGGCGACGTAGGCGAGCTTCCTGTATACGAGCTCAATTCGACCCACATCAACTACATGGCGGTAAATGTAAATATCCTCTACGAGGGAAATTACACTTTTGAGCATCTACAAGTAAACGGCGGCCAAGACGAAATTCGTTTCAGTCTAACGGCATTTGTCGATGGGCAGTGGGAGGTGTCTTCTTCGTTGTACTACGTCGTCGATCCACAAGTTTTACCGAATCAGGATGCCATCGACAGTTACCTCGTGAGCCAAAACCTGACCCCAGTCAATTTATCTGCTCATTTTATGGCGCAGGTTTCTGCTCCTGACGGAACGGCCAACATGCAATTTGGGGGTTCCGTCTCCCAATCGGGGGATATTCTTGCCGTCGGCGCTTCATGGGCATCGGCTGGTGTTGGAGCTGCCTATCTATATCGTGCTGAGCAGAACGGCACCGCTACCTACTTGTCAAAGGTCACGGCTCCCGATGCTGCTGCCAACGACTACTTGGGGTCTTCCGTCTCCCAGTCGGGAAACCTTATGGCAGTGGGCTCCTTCGGTTCTGATCCCGGAGGCTTTTCCGATGCCGGAGCAGCCTACCTTTACCGCGTGGAGCAGAACGGCACCGCTACCTATTTGAGCAAGGTCATAGCTCCCGATGGGGGGGCGGGGGATTATTTTGGTAAATCCGTTTCCCAATCGGGTGATATCCTTGCCGTTGGCGCTCACACTTCCGATCCTGGGGGCATAACGGATTCCGGATCTGCCTATCTATATCGTGTCGAGCAGAACGGCACCGCCACCTTTCTGGACAAGGTCTATGCTCCTGACCGAGGAGCCAGCGATTTATTTGGCGCTTCCTTGTCTATCTCGGGAAATCTTCTCGCCGTCGGTTCTCACGCGTCTGATTCCGGAGCCGGCGCTGCTTATCTATACAGGCTTGAGCAGAATGGCAGCGCCACTTACCTGACCAAGGTAACCGCCCCCGACGCCACGTCGGAGGACCAATTCGGGATTTCCGTCTCCCAATCGGGAAACATTCTTGCCGTCGGCGCCCAATATGCCGATTCCGAAGGTGCTTCCGGAGTTCTTGCCGACAAAGGAGCTGTCTATATATACCGTTTGGAGGAAAACGGTACTGCAACTTTCCTATGTAAGAACAATCACGGTGGAGGCGCTGCAAGCGACCGTTTTGGAGGTTCTGTGTCTCTCTCAGGGAATCTTCTCGTCGTAGGCGCCAAAAACGCTGATCCCGGGAGCGTTGCCAATGCCGGCGCTGCCTACCTCTATCGTCTTGAGGACAACGGATCTTTAACCTATCTCGAGGGGATTGTTGCTCCCAACGGTGAGGGTAGTGATAATTTCGGGTATAGCATATCTCATTCGGGCGACTTTCTTGCCGTCAGTGCCATTGGGGCCGATTCCACAGTGGCGGACAATGCCGGAGTCGCATATCTTTTCGATGTAAGCGACTATGCATTCGGAGACGGTAACTACCAGACTGGAGATGG
>CAWVZQ010000375.1:0-3326 GCA_963934405.1 uncultured Opitutales bacterium
CGTTCCGAGGAACTGCGTCAAGGCGACCGCGTCTTCGCCATCGGTAATCCTCTCGGTCTCGAAAGAAGTGTTTCCGAGGGGATTGTCAGCTTGCGAAACCGCATCATCCAATCGCGTTTACACGTACAGACCACAGCTGAAATAAACCCCGGGAACTCGGGCGGTCCCTTGTTTAACTACCGTGGTGAAGTGGTCGGCGTAAACAATTTGAAAATTGTGTCTACAGGTGCGGAGGGTCTAGGCTTCGCTATTCCCGTTCGCAGTTTGAAGACCTTTCTTCAGAATCGTGACGCTTTTGCTTTCGATCCACGCAATCCCAACGCAGGGTTCCGTTACAATTCTCCTCCTCGTTAAAACTTTTCACATTCCGAATATGAACAAATTCCCAATTTCTTTTCTTTTCTTAATCATTCCATCTCTTCTTTTTGCAAAGGTCAGGCTTGCCGAATATCTTCCGGATAACGCTTGGGTGACCATGGAAGTTGACGATTTAGGCAAACTTCAAACGGATCTCAAGGAAGGTCCCTTCGGCAAGATTTGGGACCATTCCGGAGTTGAGAAGCTTCGCGAACGATTGTCAAAGGCTTTTCCCGAGAATCCCAAGAATGGTCCTTCCCGAGAGTTCTTCGATAGGATGGTGGAGTTTGGCGAACAGTTTTCAGGCCAAGTGGCATTCGCGTTCGGAGGAGTAGAGAACATGTTGGAGGTCGACGATGATGACGAGCATGGTTTGCCGGAAGTTATACTTCTAGCTGAGACCGAAATGACCCCCGAGGACTTGAACGAATTTATGCAATGGCTTGAGAAAGAAGTTAATGATTCAGGAGGGCACATGCTTGTGGAGCAGGAAAAAATTGCCGAGGAGACCGTCTTCTATTTATGGGATTCCAAGAACGCAGAAGACGAAGAAAAACGGATGGGTCTATTTGTCGTGGATGGAGTTTTCGGTATTGGCGGTGGTCGTGATGCAATTGAGAACTTGGTCGAAAGCCTCGCAGACGATCCTTCCGGTGGAATCGTTCAGAATCCCGATTATCGTGAGGCGTTTGAGGAAATCGGCAAAGGTGATGTCCGGTTCTTTCTCAATTTTCGAGGTCTTTCCGACTTGTTTGACTTTATGGGGGAGTCTGAAGACATGGAGATTCCTGAAAATCCGTTCGGCGTTACGACCAAAGGCATCATCAACGCTTTGGGTCTTGAAGCGCTAGAATGCTTGGGTATGGGCATGGATTTTGACGAGAATGGAATGGAGATCGCTTCCGCGATTTTCATGGGTAAGCGCGAAGGCTTGCTTAAGTTGATGCGTCTTCCCGAGGGCGATGCTCCCTTGGTTTCTTTTGTGCCGACTGGTGCTGCTACGGCCACTGTCGCCCGTTACGACATCGGGGCGGTTTGGCCGGTGGTGGAGGAAATCTTGCGCAAGGTTAGCCCGGCTCTCCACCTTTTGGTCAATTCCCAGATACTAGCATTTGAAACCAAGGCGGGCGTAAATATCCGCAAGGATATTCTTGGTGCCTTTGGCGAAGAACTCGTTACTTTTTCAGATCTCAAACCCTTGGATTTTGAAAATCTGGAGGCTCCCGAGGATTTGCCAATGAGCGAGTTTTACGCCATTTCGCTCCGCGACTCAGAAGTTTTCGATCGATCCCTCCGTACGATGTTGGGTTCGCTTGCACCCGGTTCCGAATTGTTTAAAGATCGTGAACACAAGGGGGTGACTATAAGATCCATGCGAGGAACGGAAGGCGTTGGCATTAACCTGTCCTATGCCGTTACTCCCAAGTGGTTGTTGGTCAACGTTGGCGATCGTTCGCGCATGACGCGGGTCATTGGCCAGTTGAACAAATCTCGTAAAAGCCTCTGGAAGGTACCTGCCGTTGCCGATGCTCTCAGCGAGGGACCAAAGGGAGTCAACCAGTGGGACTACATTGACCTTGAAAACTTGTCGAATTTTCTCTTCCCACTCATCGGAATGGCTATGGAAGATGGCGAGTTGGGTATTGAACTGAAATTATCAAGCGAAGACAAGGAGCTGTTTGAGCAAGACTTTCCTCGCCTTCCCTATTTTTTACTTACATGGACTCGTGAATCCAAGCGAGGATTCGTCTCCAAGGCCAAGCTATTCCCCAAGGGAGACTGAAGATGCCAAAGGTTTCCCTCACTCCGGTCATCTTCCTTTTGGCTGGGTTCGCGCTTCTTGCGAAGAAGGATCGTAACGCGACCGCCTTTCGATTCTTAGGGCCGGAGGTGGTGAAAATCGACTGGAATGCACGCGCCCTCCATTCTTCTGACATAAACGGCGACGATCTTGCCGACCTCGTGATCGTAAATCGTGAGCGTTCGCGAATAGAGATCCTTTATCGCAGAAAACCCGGTCAAAAAGTGAAGAACGTCCGCTCGACTCGTTTCGATCGATGGGAACCTGTGTTGGAGGACGCTCCATACCAGAGAGAGAATTTGTCGATCGACGTCGAGGTCACGGCATTGGCGACGGGTGATCTGGATGCCAACGGAAAGGTAGACCTTGCGTACGGCGGTGCGGAGGATGGCGTATTCATCCGCTTTAGAGAGAAGGACGATTCTTGGAGCATCCCGGTTGAGATCGACACCGGTGCCCTCCGTTCGGGGACCGGGGCCTTGGCCATAAGAGATCTCGATGGCGATGGTTCTCTCGAACTCTTGGCGCATGTGAAAAAGGGTTTGGAAGTTTTCCGCATGAAAGGAAGAGAGTCCGACGGACAACCAACTCTATATCGTGATGATTCGCCCCGCTCAAGAGGGCTTCACTTTGCCGATCTCGATGGTGATGGCGACGATGACTGGCTTTACCAAGCACCGGGAGACGATCGCGGTGTTCGTACCCGCTTATGGGATAAATCGGGGTTTGGCCCCGAGTATTCTCATTCACTGTCATCTCGATCAGGTGTAAACCTTTTGCCTGAGGGGTTGAACGGAAAGGGCAAACCCGCTTTCGTCGGAATCGAGACGGATAGCCGGGACGTCGCTCTGTTTTCCGTATCTCCCGATAATGCTCGGTCCGAGGGAGCTTTTGTTTGGCCCTCTCTCATCTTGGATCTGTTCAGTTCCGGCGATGACCCCGCCGCCTTTGTCTCTGCTGATTTCGACGGGGACAAAATCGACGATATGGTGGCGGCATCAAGCGGAGCGGAAATTCTCTTTCTAAAGGGGCGAGCGGATGGTGATTTCGCGTCGCCCGCAACTTTCCCATCTTTTAGCGAGGTTTCCTCTCTTTCCGCCGGACGCTTTCGCAAAAAGGGTGGGGCGAGTCTCGTCTTGGTTAGCAGTGGAGAAAAACTTGTGGGCGT
>CAWVZQ010000376.1:0-3326 GCA_963934405.1 uncultured Opitutales bacterium
CGAAGTTTTTTTTCGGAACGCCATCCTTGAACCCGCCAAGAAGTGAAACAGTTATGAAACTCGAACGCGCATGTACTCGACGTAATTTCATCTCTCAATCGACCGCTGTCACCGCCGGTGCCGTGGCAGTGACCAAATTGGCTGCTGTCCCAGTCAAGAAAGGCGACGTCATCAGGGTCGGGCTCGTGGGGTGTGGCGGACGTGGTACGGGTGCTTGTCGGCAGGCGCTGCAGGCGGATACGGGAACTCGACTCGTAGCCATGGCCGACATGTTTTCGGATCGCTTGGATGGCAGTCTCGAACGCTTACTCGCCATTCCGGCTGTTTCTGAAAGAATATCAGTTCCTGCGGGAAAGAGGTTCGTTGGTTTCGATGCCTTCGATCAGTTGCTCGCGAGTGGAGTGGACGTTGTCCTTCTGGCCACGCCCCCTCACTTCCGTCCCGTTCACATAGAGAAAGCTATCAACGCGGGCGTCCATGTCTTTGCGGAAAAGCCAGTGGCTGTGGACGGTCCGGGCATTCGGTCCGTGCTTGCTTCCTGTAAGCTTGCGAAGAAGAAAAAGCTTTCTGTCGTTTCCGGGCTTTGCCTTCGCCATTCTTATGGCTTTCAAGAACTGGTGCGTCGACTGCATGACGGTGCCATCGGTGATCTGCTCTCTCTTCAGGCCAATGACTATCGTGGTTCGATTTGGTACAAGGAAAGGCAACCCGATTGGACTGACATGCATTATCAAATGCGCAACTGGTATTATTACAGTTGGCTTTCTGGCGATTTCAACGTGGAGCAACATGTTCACTTTCTCGATGTTTGCTCGTGGGCCAAAGGGGCCTACCCAATCAAGGCCGTAGGCATGGGTGGCCGGCATGTGCGCACGGAGAAAAAATACGGCAACATATTCGACCATCATTCCATCGTCTATGAATACGACGACGGGGCCAAGCTGTACAGTAACACCCGCCAGATGAAGGGCTGCAAAAGCAACATGAGCGCCGAGGTCCAAGGATCCGCCGGCCGGGCTCGTTTTTCCGAGAGACGCAATGGAGTAACCATCAATGCCAAGGGCAAGGACCTGTGGGTGTATCGCGGAGAGGACAACGACATCTACCAGACCGAGCACGACGAACTTTTCGCCAGCATTCGATCCGGCAAGCCAATCAACAACGGAGAATACATGGCCAAGAGCACTTTGCTCGCCATCATGGGGCGCATGGCCACTTACACGGGTCAGGAGATTACTTGGGACATGGCTCTCAACTCCAAGGAAGTCCTCGGCCCCGAGAAGTACGAGTGGGGGCTGGCCCCCGCCGTGCGTATTGCCATGCCGGGATTGACGAAGTTCGTCTAGTGCGTCCTCTTCAAAACGGCCATAACTTGGCTCGTCCTTCCTCGTCCATGGGAGAGGCGTATTCGCTTACTTCGTAGGCTTCGCAGAAGGTGACGGCACCCCCATGTTCCTCGCCGTAGTTCGCGACGAGAGCATCGCGAAATCTATTGGCCCGTTCCGCGACTTCTCCGTGAAACCAGCCAAGCAACCATTCGAGTTTGGCGTTTTCGTCTTCGGGTACTTGATCGAGAATGCCTCCCTCGTAGGGCAGCCACTCGAAGACTTGCGTACGGTGGCAGGCCAGCATTGCGACAATTGAATCGACTTGTTCGCCCACGTCCAAGACCAGATCAGGTCGCAGGGGAGCTGGTCTTGTGAAGAGATCCGGCATGTAAAGAATGACGGGATCGTTGAAGAGTGGAGGCACTTCGGGGAGAACGTTCGGTACAGTGACGAGATAGGACGCGTCCTGTACGAGTTGCCCGACGGCCCGGTGATCCGGATGGTAGTCGCAGGGACGGTGCGTAAGCACGAGGTTCGGTCGGAAGGTTCTAATCTCGCGGATAACGCGCTCGCGGTTTTCGAGTGTGGCTTCGAGGTGGGCGTCGGGCAAGTCCCAGTTGACGTACTCGGCGCCGATCACTTTTCCTGCGTTCGCTGATTCAACTCGCCTCAGCTCCCGTAGCTCTTCGGGTCCCCGTTCGTGGTGACCTGCGGATCCGTCGGTGAGCGAAATCAGCTTTACCGTGGCGTCCAATTCCTTGCGATAGCGAGACAGGAGACCACCCGCATGGTATTCGGCGTCGTCGGGATGCGCTCCCAAGAGAAGAATTCGAGGTGGTAAGGACATTACTGTTTTCCGTTATGTTTTGTCTTGCAGCTTATGGATCTGGTGAAGAATCTTTCTCCTTTATCGTTCAGCCCAAAGGCTTGATCGCAAACCTCAAAAGCAAAAACAAATCAATTACTCATGGCCAAGTATAACGTAGGAATAATCGGATATGGTTGGGCTGCCACTGCCCATATCGATGCAATCAACGCCTGCCCCGATGCCGAAGTCGTGGCCATCTACTCCTCCCGCCCGCTCGACGCGGACGAATTGAAGCAGCGCTACGGATCCGACATCACGCCTTACCGCGACGTCAAGAAGCTGATCGCGGACGAGAACGTGAACGTGGTGGACATCTGCAGTTATCCTTACCAGCACGCAAAGCAAGCCATTGCCGCGGCGGAAGCAGGTAAGCATCTTATCGTTGAAAAACCCTTGGCCCTTTCCCTGAAGGACGTATACGCCATGCAAAAAGCGGCCCAAAAAGCCGGCGTGGGAACCTGCGTCTGTTTCGAGGCGTGGTTCTCGAACCAGTTTCAGTCCACCAAGGCCATCATCGACAAGGGATTACTAGGTTCCATTCATTATGGAGAAATCGACTACTACCACGGCGTCGGTCCTTGGTATGGACAGTACCGGTGGAATGTGAAAAAAAGAGCCGGCGGAAGCAGTTTGCTTTCGGCGGGTTGTCACGCCCTGGATGCGCTTCGTGGTTGTATGGACGGTGAGGTTACTGAGGTGACTAGTTACGCCACGCAGTCGGAGCACAAGTATTTCAAGAAGTACGAATACCCGACCACCACCGTTACCATCATGAAGTTCAAGGATGGGCGCGTGGGCAAGACGGCGTCCGTGCTCGACTGTCTGCAACCCTATTATTTTCACACCCATTTGGTTGGAAGCAAGGGCAGTTTGCTCGATAACAAGCTCCATTCCGAAGACCTCAAGTCGGACAAGACCGAATGGAGTGAGCTTTCCATGAAGCTAGTCGACTCGGGCGACGTCGCGGACCATCCCTACCAAACCCAGTTCGAGGTCTTTTTCGATGCCATGAACAAGGGAAAGGCCATGCCGCACACCAGTCTCGACGAGGCCGTTCTCTCACATGAAATTATTTTTGCGGCCGATCTTTCTGTGAAGAAGGGCAGGCCGGTAAAGATTTCCGAAATCCG
>CAWVZQ010000377.1:0-3321 GCA_963934405.1 uncultured Opitutales bacterium
GCGTTCTTGCCGTCCTTGTGCTGGGCGTCGGTCAGCCCGCTTCTTCCTTTGCCCGGGGGAGTCTGGGCGTCGAGTTCGGCGGAAACGCGCTTTTTGAGCTCTTTCCATTTTTTCTTGTTTGGCTGTTTGTCGATGGAACCGTGTTCGGACTCGAACTTCTCGCGGGCTTTTCGTACCACTTCGAGTTCGTCGTTTTCGAAACGCAGGTTTGCGTTCCAGGCGATTTCTCCATGGTCGCTTTTGGAGTTGTGAAAGACCTTGCCCACGCCGGCCGTCCAGTACCCGTTCTCCTTGAAAAACTGGGGCATGGAAACCGTGCCGGGTCGGGTTTTTCGGATGTCGAAGGTATTGTTGAGCACTCCTGTGCTCTGGGGGTACAAGCCACTCAGGAAGGAGGCTCGGGACGGGCCGCAGACAGGATACTGGCAAAAGGCCCGGTTGAAAGTAATCGATTCCCTGGCGAGCTTGGAAAGGTTGGGGGTGGTGATGGGTTCGTATCCGGAGGTGGAAACGTGTGTGTTGAGATCATCGCAGACCACGAAGAGAATGTTTTTTCTTTTGGTCTTGGACGGTTTAGGAGAAACCACAGGCGTGGTGCTTGGTCGGTAGACTTTGGCTTTCTGCAGGTTACCCTTGCCCGCAATCCACTCGTAGGAACCATCTTGGACGAAAAGGTCCCGCTTGGCATTGAGTTTTTTGGCCTGAGGGGCGAATTCCTTGGGGGCGAAGGACGCCAACCTAGTCTTGACCTTGGCATACTTCTCTTCTCCGGCCAGGTTATTCCATTCGTTGGGGTCTTTTTTGACGTCATAGAGTTCCTCGCCGTCCTCTCCGTAGCGAACATAGCGCCAGTCCCGGTTGATGACCGCATATTCTCCGGGATGCATATGGGGAAGAAAAACGGACCGGTCTTTTGCCTTGTCCGGGTTTGCCAAGGTGGAAGCAATGGAGGTACCTTCCAACTTTTGTTTGGTTTGAGGAAGTCCGCACATTTCCCGAAAGGTCGGATATAGGTCGATCAGACTGACGGTTACGTCCGTTGTCTTGTTTTTAGCCACCCCGGGTCCCGACCAAATGAAGGGAACATTGGAAGTCCGTTCCCACAGGGTGTGCTTTCCCCAGTCCCCTTTTTCTCCGAGGTGATAACCATGGTCGCTCCAAAGAACGACGATGGTGTTGTCCGCGTAGGGACTTGCTTCAAGGGCGTCCAAGACACGGCCAATCATGGCGTCGGCATAACTTATGTTTGCGAGGTAGCCATGGATGGCATCGTCCCAAGCATCCAAAGACTGCAGCTTTTGAACGATGCGGGAACGGGCGGTTTTCATCTTTTTGATCTTCTCGGGAAGATCGGCCAAGTCATCTTCTTTGATTGGGGGAAGTTCGATTTTGTCGGCGTCGTATAGATCAAAATATTTCTGCGGACAGTAGTTGGGGTAGTGGGGGGCGTAGAGACCAACGGCGAGGAAAAAAGGCTTGTCGTACTTCTTCTTCAATTGTTCAACCGCCCAGTTCGCCCGCTTGGTATCGGCCATGTCCTCTTCCTTATCGTTGGGAATACCGGCCCATTCGAGAAATAGGCCGCCGGTGATTTCCTGCCCCCGGTTGTAGATGCTGGCGGGAAAGGTTTTGGGGAAGGGGGTCTCTGCGCTCCAAGAATTCATGGGCCAACCCGTTTCCCGTTGCTCGGGGTTACGCAGAAAGAAGTGAGTCCAGTCCCGGACGTCGATGGCGCCGGCCGGATGGTGGAAGAGTTTGCCCGCCCCATAGGTGGAGTAGCCTGCTTTGGCGAAGCTAGTCTGAAGGGATTCGATTTCGGGGTGATCCACGAAGTAATTGGCGCTTTGGTAGCATCCGGTGGTGCTTGCGAACTGGCCGGAAAAAATGGCCGCCCGGCTTGGCGCGCAGAAGACCCCGGCTGTGTGGGCGTTGCTGAAGTTGACTCCGCTCTTGGCCAACTTGTCGATATTCGGAGTGATGGCCCGGGGCGTTTTGCCCAGGCAACCAATCCAGTCGTTCATGTCGTCGACCGCAAGAAAGAGAACGTTTGGACGAATCGACGGATAGGTCGTATCAGCCTGTTGGTCTGCTTGCCCGAAAACAGGCCAATCCAAAAGGAGTGCTAGCGCCATTGCCACAAAGCTTCGCTTAATGGATAAATCAAATTGATTGGTTTTCATATTCTTATTAAACAGTCAAAGCCGATGATAAGTTGCATCGAAATTGATTGAAGAGAGAAAGGACGCAGGGTCAGCGCTTCTTTGGCTTGTGCTTGATCTCGCGTATCTGCGGTAGCTAGTACTTCTATCCTAGGATGTCGTGAAGCAAATTACCGGAGACGTCAGTGAGCCGGAAATCGCGACCGTTATGGCGGTAAGTGAGCTTCTCGTGGTCCAGGCCCATCAGATGCAGGACCGTGGCGTGCAGGTCATGAACGGAGGTCCGGTTTTCGATCGCTTTGTAGCCAAAATCGTCGGTTCGACCGTATTGGGCGCCACCTTTGATCCCACCGCCGGCAAACCACATGGTGAAGGCATTGGGGTTGTGATCGCGACCGGTGCCGTTGCCTTGAGAGTCGGAGGTGCGGCCAAATTCGCCGCCCCAGACCACCAGAGTTTCGTCGAGCATGCCGCGCTGTTTGAGATCGGCGAGCAAGGCGCTGATTGGCTTGTCGACCGACCTAGCCGCGACCGTATGATTGGCTTTGATGTCGTTGTGGCCATCCCATGGAACGTCGTTGACGCCTCCTCCACCGCCATTGGTTCCTGCGAAAACATGGATGAAGCGCACACCGCGCTCGACCAGACGCCGTGCGGTCAAGAGCTGGCGACCGACCAGTTCGGTGTCTTTGGTGCCGATGCCGTAGAGTTTGCGGGTGGATTCGCGTTCGTTGTTCAGGTTAAAGGCGTTGGGCGCGGAGGTTTGCATGCGGTAGGCCAACTCGTAGGCTTCTTGCCGGGCCTCCAGGTTGGAGGTGTGGAGGCGCTCCGTCCTATGGGAATCGTTGAGAAATTTGATGGCATCGAGTTGGGATCGCTGTTGGTCATCGGTCAGGTCGTCGAGACGGTCAAGGTTGTCGATGACCTTCTTGTTGCCGCCGTCGATGGCAGTGGCCTGAAAGATCTTGGGAAGGAAACCGGTAGACCAGATCGGGTCTTCACCGCGTGGTTTCTTGGGGGCATGCAAGACAAAGGAACCGGGCAAGGATTTGTTGGGGGTGCCGAGCCCGTACATTAGCCAACTGGCGATACTGGGGAAGCCCTGACGAAAGAAGCCGGAGGTAAGCTCGAGCATGGCCGGGGTATGGTTGTTCGAGCGCGA
>CAWVZQ010000378.1:0-3316 GCA_963934405.1 uncultured Opitutales bacterium
CCATTTGCCCCAAGAGCGGAAAAAGTTTCTTTCTCGAAAATCGGAGCTGTTGGAGCAAGCGAAAGAAAGTCATCTGCAGTGTGCCCTAACTTTTCCGGAACCTGCTCAGTAAAGAAAAGTGGTATTTGAAACAGATTGAGAGATTCGATCAGAAATCGGCAATTTAAAGAAAAATTCTCCGTTTCGTGTACCAAGTCTAGAAAAACAGGTTGTAAATCGACGACCAAACCCGCCAGTCCACGGGGCATGTCTGTTTGACTATGTTCTTTTGGCATTTTGTTTGATTTGTGAGAATGTGTGGGCATACTTGCCAAAGTGAGTAGAAAGGCAATACTCAGATGCTATAATAAATCTTACGAAAGTGGAATGGAGATGGGTGCAAAAGTGGAGAGTGGAATTTCCGTGAATCGTCGCAAAGCGTTGTCAGGTCTTAGCATAATGACTTTGGCGTTAATTACATCTTGTCGAGAAAAACGACCTGATGTTGGACAAATCACCATGCGCCCACGTTTTGTACTTGAGGATCAACCCACCGTTCCACTACTTCTTGAATTTGACGTAATTGGCGTAAACTTAGGCACGGTTGACAACATTTTCTCTCCTGAACCGGAGGATCGTTCCTACGCTCTCTGGTTCGCATTTAACCGCAAGGCGTCGATCCTTTTGCACACATTATCGGTAAAGAATTCCGGCAAGAACCTCATCCTCGGAATCAACGGTCAACAGATGGGAGTGCATCCAATAGACCGTGCAATATCCAACGGAGTTTTGCCTGTCTTGTTGAATTCCATTAAAACCGAGGAACAGGCTCGCTACTTATACGATGGATTATCTCGATCGATCGTCGCCATTCAATATCTCGTAGCAAAGGAGCAAAATAAATAATCCTCCTAGCAATTAATCTGAATCTCAGAAACGTCCTCTCGGATATGGCTTTGCTTTCGTTTGTCACAATACTCTTTCTCTCTTGGATTCCCACAACCGTTTGGAGTGCTGATTTTGCACTGTCATGGCCCACGCCCAACCCGGCTTTCAGTCAAGGATTGCAAATCGCCAAATTCCTACAAAAGACGGGTCCTGAAAAACCCGTTTCCTCCGGTGCTTACGGATGCGTTAGGAACAATGGATACAAGTTCCATGAAGGATTGGATCTTTTCCCTCTAAAAAGAGACGCACGGGGTCGTGCAGACGATATTGTATTTGCCGCCATGGATGGGATCGTCAGGCATGCGAGTCGAACGACCACTCATAGCAGTTATGGGAAATATATAGTTCTCGAACACCCCGGAGTGAAGCCTGCCTTGTATTCTCTCTATGCCCATCTTGCCGAAATCGACCCAAATATTAAACCCGGCGTTACGGTTCGAGTAGCCTCGCGACTCGGGATGATGGGCAACACGTCTTCCTACCGAATCCCTTTGAATCGCTCTCACTTGCATTTCGAAGTAGGTCTGCGATTATCCGACCACTTCCAAGCATGGTATGCCAAGCGTCCCTTCAAAACTCCCAACCGCCACGGCAATTTCAGCGGATTTAATCTCGTAGGTCTAGACCCCCTTTCTTTTTACGAGTCTTACAAAAGTAAATCCATGGCGACACCACTCGCCTTTATTCAATCTCGTCCAATCGTTGCAAAGATTCGAGTCCGAAGTTCGCGAATTCCAGATTTCGTCAAACGATACCCTTCGCTCTCGATGGAACTGAAGCGGGGCGAATCCCCAAAGGCATGGGATGCTTATTTCGCCGCGCATGGGTTTCCCGTTCGTATAGAACCCGCTTCAGGGGAACCGCCAAAGGGGAAATCGCCCTACCGTATTCTAAGTTATGATGAGGCCGCCGACTCGGCATCTCGAAAGTGCAGAGGCATCATCATCCACAACGGGAAGCAATTGGCTCCTTCCGATCAGTTGACGTCTTACTTGGAGCTTATATTCAATCCGTGAGTGAGCCCACGCTCGGTTGCTTCATCACATCACACGGTTTCGGACATGCATCACGATCCCTTGCAGTCCTTACGGAACTGCAAGCATTGGTTCCGGCCCTAAGATTCGAAGTTTTCACCCAAACTCCATACTGGTTTCTTGCGGAGAACCTAGAACCCTCCTGCTTCACTCACCATGACGTCAACGTAGACGTGGGGCTCGTTCAAAAAAATCCATTTCAACACGACCTGCCTGCAACGCTTGATCGCCTGAAGGACTTCCTGCCTCTCTCGAAATCTACTATCGATCCATTGGTCACCACCTTGAGGCAAAGAAGTTGTCGGGCGATTTTCTGCGACATTTCAGCACTTGGCATCGCCGTCGCTAATGCAATTGGCGTTCCCTCGATCCTGTTGGAGAATTTCACTTGGGACTGGATGTACGAGGAATACCTCGACGAAATGCCTGCTTTCTCGGATTCCATAGAATGTATTCGATCTGTGTACGCTCAAGCGAATCTCCATCTGCAAACGGAACCTGTTTGCAATCCGATGAGCGGAGCTCTTCCCATTCCTCCAATCTCAAGACGGTTCCAAGTGTCTCGAGAGACAACTCGATCCAGCCTCGATGTTTTGCCTGAGGAACACCTCGTCCTACTCACCACCGGAGGAATTCCAGGTTCATACGATATGCTAGACCGACTTCGAGAGCGATCCGAGGTTCGCTTCCTGCTGTCAGGATCCTCGGATACTTTGCAACGCGAAGCCAACCTTATTCACCTGCCCCATCGATCGGGTCACCATCATCCCGATCTGGTTAGAGCCTCCGATGCACTCGTCGGCAAAGCAGGTTATGGTACGGTGGCCGAAGTCCGGTCCGCAGGTAGCCCTTTCGCCCGTGTTCTCCGTGACAACTTTCGGGAATCCCCAGTCCTCGGTGCCTATTTAGATAAGCACATACCGGGATTCACACTATCGGACAGCCAGTTCAACTGTGGTTCTTGGATCGATCGTTTGGATGAACTTCTATCCCAACCTCGCAATGATAACGGAAACGACAACGGAGCGTCCTTGGCGGCAGCGCACATCGTCCCCTTCCTCCAATAGTCCTACGGGCTAATGGCGTTACTTTCATACAAGTTAAGGCCATCTCCCTCCATTGAGAAAAATACTTTCTACAATAGAAAAAAGTTGCTCTCGTAACGATCGATGCTCAAGTTTTAGTTTAATTCTCAAAACCGCTCCGTTTAGGAGCTGGAAGTGCAAATCAACCCATCCATTCATCATGAAAAAAATCCTGACTCTGCTTATCTCAACTCTCTTCGCTACCGCCATTTTCGCCGGAGAATATCCCGACGTTAGCATTAAAGACCTTCAGAGCGCCATAAAGGCCGG
>CAWVZQ010000379.1:0-3299 GCA_963934405.1 uncultured Opitutales bacterium
TATGCCCAGAAGCTTGTAAACTTTAGGAATGGTCGGGTTTTTCTCGTAAAAGAACGTTTGTCGTATTTTTAAATACCGAACAATCGAGTGACCTTCCGAACATCTTTCGTTTTATTGCTAAAATACCTTGTTGCTCGATGGGTCCAATAGGGCAAAAGAATCAAGGGAAAACCTGTGGACTGAAGTGAAGACCGCAACGATCGTGAATAAACTCGGGTTATTGAAAAAGACCTCTTATTCCTCCCTCAAAAGGGTGAAATTCCCAAAAGCACCCAATCAATACGACACTTGAGAAGAAATAGAGCAAATTTAAGGGCAATCCAATCTTTGCGAAATCTCGGAAGCGATATCCTCCAACACTATAAACATAAGTGTTCGTTTGATAACCGATAGGGGTAGTGAAACTGGCGGAGGCAGCAATGCAAGTAGCCAGAAGAAACGCTCGGGCATCTTCAACCCCCAAATTAAGCCTGCTTGCCAATTCCAAGGAAATCGGGGCCATCAAGACGATTGTTGCATTATTGGAAAGGATTTCGGTGAGAACAGCAGTTGTAAGATAAATTGCAGATAATAGAAGAAACGGTCGCAACTCCTCGGACGCATTTGCAAGCACTCCCGACGATAGAGCCTCTGCAATCAAGTTTGAAGCTCCGGAGGATTTCATCGCCAATCCGAGGGTGAGCATTCCATAAATAAGAACGAGTATGTTCCACTCTACGGAAGCGTATCCATCCTTGGGTTTTATGCACCCAGTTAAAAAAAGAATGGCCACGCCTATGATAGCGGATGCCGCAATGGGCATAACGCCAAACGCCGAAAAACCTACTATCCCGACAATCACACCAATTACCACAGGTGCTTTTCGACTCATGTCTTCCACTGGTACGGGAGGGTGATCGAGCAGTATCAAGTCCTCGCCTATCCGAATGTTTTCTATGGATTCTTCAGACCCTAGCAATAAAAGCGTATCCGTAGAGCGGAGGCGGATGGAATCGATTTCCTGCGTTAAATTGCGTCCCTTCCGATGAATGGCTATAACCGCGACATTGTGACGCTTCCGAAAATCAATCTCGCTTATGCTGAGCGAAATAAGTGGAGAGGCTGGCCCTATGACACCTTCCACCATTACGCCCGAGGCAGAAGAAACCTGTTCTAGCCCGAGCGTTGTTTCGCTTAGCAAATCCAGTCCATCAATATTTCGTGACTCTACTATCCCCGAAGATCTGCAAGAAAGAATAAGGCGATCTCCTGACCGCAAAACAAGCTTCCCTTTGTCTCCGGTTAACACTCGTCCTTCTCGACAGACATCAAGGAGACGCATCCTCTTGAGGTCGGACAACCCCGATTCGTCAACAGTCTTGCCGTCAAGAGAGGAGTCCGAAAGAACGATGGCTTCGGTCAAGAACTCCTTTTGCTGAATGTCCGACAGTATGCTGGCCAGTGCTTCGCGATCAGGCAAAAGCCGTCGACCGAAAAGGACGAGATACCCGGTCGCGACAAAAAAGAGGGGCAATCCGACCTTGGCCAACTCGAACATTCCGAGTGGTTCCATCTCGGGATAAATCTCATTTTTGCCCATTATGCCACTGGCCAGGATATTCGTACTTGTCCCTACAAGCGTACAACATCCGCCAAAGATGGAAGCATAGGACAATGGGATAAGTAGCTTCGACGAAGAGATATTCATCGATTTAGCCAAGCTCATCACAACCGGAAGGAAGACAACGACTACGGGAGTATTGTTGACGAAAGCAGAGATAAGGGCAACGGACGCTATTAACACTAGCAGAAAACCTCGGTATCCAATTCCTACAAGGCGCGTGAGGTAGCCCGATGCCGCTTCAATCAAGTGGCATTTCCCCAAGGCAGCGCTCACTACAAACATTGCAGCAATTGTTAGCGGGGCGGGATTGGCAAAGACCCCAAGAATCTCATCCAGTCCCGGCAAGCGTTCCGAACCGGTAAAAATTGAAACGATGGTGATGATGGCAAAAACCGTAATGGCCGTTACATCAGTCGGGACACGCTCCAAGATAAAACTCACCAATGCGGCGAGCAGCAAAAACGAGACAAATACTATTTCCCAAGACATGGAATGCGGCAACCGTTACAAAAAGAAAGAATTCGACCTCAGTTCTTGGCGAAGGTGGAACCGTTCCAACCCCACATCTCTCTAGGAGCATCGTGAAAGTTCAGGTAGATTCGCTTAGGAGAAATCCCCAGCCTTTCACTAAGAAACTTGCACAATGCAAAAGAAAGGGTTGGGGCATCCATGGCAGAAGGTCCAATGGAGAAAAGCTCTGTAAAAAGGGCAGGTTCGTCCGTTCCGGCAAAGAAGATACTTTCGCCAAAATTCACTCTAACCATAACGTAATCCTCCGACTTCCCCAATATTTCTGCACATTTAAAACGATAATTCAGTCAAAAGCTCGGCTTTGTCCGATTGGGAGAGGGATTGGTTCGTAGTGACCGAAACAAATGGCATTGGCTCAAACGGATTCACAATAAAAAAACATATTTGGAGATTCATTGAAAGGGTAAAGGCTGAGACGCGCAAACCGAAGTTGCTAAAATCCCATATAATCAATACGGTGATGATTTTCTTGAAGCTGTTGCCCTAAAGGAAAAATTAATTACAAGAATGAGTACCTCTAAAATTCTCGACCTCCCCATTCGCCCTCGTCGCCTGCGAAGAACCCCGGGACTAAGGGCTATGGTGCAGGAAACCGCATTGCAGCTAGACGATTTAATCCTGCCCCTCTTCGTGGTGGAAGGAAAAGGCGAACCTGAACCGATTGAATCCATGCCGGATGTCTTTCGTTTACCGATCCCTCAACTCATTGAAAAATGTCGCGAGTTGTGCGAATTAGGACTGCGTGCGGTTGCACTTTTCCCAAAGGTACCAAGCCATAAGAAAGACGATCAGGGTTCCGACGCTCTCAACTTAAACACCCTAGTGCTGAATGCTGCCCGAGCTCTGAAGGTAGCTGTGCCCGAATTGATCTTGGTGGGCGACCTCGCGCTTGACCCATATACTACCCACGGGCACGATGGTGTGCTCGACCTCTCGGGTAATGTGGACAATGATGCAACAGTTGCCATTCTGGCCGAAATGGGAGTGCTTGCGGCAAACGCGGGTATAGACATCGTCGCGCCATCCGACATGATGGACGGTCGCATCGCCGAAATTCGGCGTAATTTGGACGAATCCGGTCACGCACAGACGGCAATTATGGCCTATTCCGCTAAATTCGCTTCCGCATACTACGGTCCTTTTCGAGAAGCGGTTGGAAGCGAGC
>CAWVZQ010000380.1:0-3283 GCA_963934405.1 uncultured Opitutales bacterium
GTTGAAGGATATTGGTCACCAAATCGACTTCGTGCTCCGAAAAAAGTTTAGCAGCCTCATTGACTATTCTGTAGTCAATGAAGGGACTGTCCCCTGAAATGCGGACAAAGGCCTCGGATGATTCTTCGCATGCCGCTTGAACGAGCCTTTCTCCGACGTCTTCGAGAGAACCAACGAAAGTCTTCACTCCCAAGTTTTCGCAGTGATCAATTATCGCTCGGTCCGATTCCAAAGAGGAGGTTGCCACAACGATCGAGTCAATGGAATCTGCCTTCTCTATCCTTTGGACAGTCCTTTGCAGAAGGGTTTCCGCACCGATTCTCTTCAGCGCCTTTCCAGGCAGTCTGCTGGAGTTGAATCGGGATTGGATTATTGCGAGCAGAACAGGTGACGGATTTAAGGCAAGGAGTGAATCGCCAACGATGAGCTAGTTTGTACCAGACCGCGATAGCGGTCGGACTTTTTCAGTGGAGCCACTATTTCCAAGGGTGGCAAAAGGTTATCGAGAATGTCGAAATGAAAGTGGTCAATTGTACCTGCCCAAAAATAAACGGGATAACTGCCGGGAGAGAGATTGGGTTTGTCAAAGGTTACGGAGAATTTGACTCGATCCTTGGGTTTGAGCGGTCGCGAAGTTATCTCGTGCGAAGCGCATATGATCTTTTCTTGCTCATTTTCCGTCTTTATCTCAATTATCACCATGAGACTTGCAATTTCTTCTTTTGCAACGATTTCAAATGAAAAGCAGATGGGTTCTTGGAGAGAAAACTTTGTTTTTTCCTGCCCATCCGTATCTTGGTAAGAGACTTTTGAAAACCGTGCCAAGCCTGTTCCTCTTCTTCTTTCGCTTGGAATTTCCTGCTCAAGGCAAGAGAGATATTTTTTCTTAGAAGTGACATATTGAGATAGTATGTCACCTGTCTTGCCTATGGAAATGACTTTTCCCTTCTCAAGTAACATACATTTCGAACACAATTGCCGAATCATCTGCAGGTTGTGACTGACGAATAAAATGGTCATTCCTCCCGTTGTGATTTTTTGCATTTTTTGCATGCATTTTTTTTGAAAGCCAAGATCTCCCACGGCCAAAACTTCATCGACGATAAGCACGTCGGGTTTCAAATGGGCGGCTACTGCAAAGGCAAGACGCACGAACATTCCGCTTGAATACCTTTTGACAGGGGTATCGATGAACTTTCCGACATGAGCAAATTCAACGATCGATTCAAACTGCTCATCAATTTCATTTCTGTTAAGCCCGTAAATGCTTCCATTGAGGTAAATGTTCTCTCGCCCTGTCATCTCTTCATTAAATCCTGTGCCAACCTCAAGGAGTGATGACACTTTTCCACGAATGATTGCTTGGCCACCGGTTGGTTCGGTAATTCTCGAAAGAATTTTCAACAAGGTTGATTTGCCCGCGCCATTATGCCCGATGATGCCAAACGCTTCACCTTCTGAAACCGAGAAACTGACATTGTCAAGGGCAAGGAATTCCTTGTCTGGATCGGGTTTTTTGCAGGGAAGCTTCAACTTGCGTCCCAATGCCCTTAAGTCATCCAGAAAAGATCCGACTCCGATACTCCCCAAACGGTAGCGCTTGGATAGGTTTTCAACTTCAATGACGGGATTGGACAAAGGCTTGGTAACCTATACGTAATCGACGTAGGAACGCTGGGTCTTGTTATAGAATACGAGACCGAAAAGAAAGATTATGCAAGTGATGACGACGGAAGGAATTCCGTATTCAAGCGTGCTCGCGGTCGAGTGACCGAGCAGGAGGTGACGATAGGACTCAACGATAAAGGTCAGCGGATTCCATGCAAGGAGAGGACGATAGCTTTCCGGAATCTCGGAGATTGGGTAGATTACCGGCGTCGCATACATGAGAAACTGGGTGAGGAGACCAGCCAGTCGACCGAGGTCTCGATACTTGACGGAGGCGGATGAAATGATGAAGCCCATCCCAAGCCCTAGTATTGCCGATTGGAAGACAAGCAAGGGAAGGAGCAACGCCACCCCTCTAGGTCCCACGGCGGCATCGGGGTTGGTTGAGTGATAGATGCCCAAGGCGATGAAGAATACTATGAGCTGAATCAAGAAATTCAAGAGGGAGGAGATGGCTTGGCCGATAGGTGGAATTAAGCGTGGGAAATATACCTTTGCAAAAAGGTTTAGATTTGATTGCAGCACATTCGAACCGACTCCGAAGACACTTCCGAAGTATTGCCAAGCAAGAGTGCCGCAGAGGTAGAACAAAAAGGCGGGGTGACCATCGGTGGAAAGCCCGGCAATATTGCCGAAGACTACTGTAAACACCGCACTGCCCATAAGGGCTTGAAGAATCACCCAAAACGGTCCGAGGATGGTTTGCTTGTAGCTTGTGACGAAGTCGCGCCGAACCAAGAGATAGAGCAAATCCTTGTACTTGAAGAAATCCTTGATCTCTAAATCCCACAAAGAACGATTGGGTTTGATGATGACCTTGGTGCGAATGTTTGACATATTATGACCGATATGTTCGTTCGACGGGATTAATTTGTCTCCAAAATTTCAGGAGCCATTTGCCGAAAATGTCAGATGCTTTCTGACTTGCCGATGCAGCTTGGCGATTGCTTCGTCGTGAGATGCGACATTCGCTATGCAGAGGGCGAGCATGGTGCCTCCGACGTTCCGTCGACCTTCGATGGCGGCTTGGAGTCTACCAGTGAAGTCGTAACCACTGGCAGGGAAGGACGGTATTCCACCTTTGGGGTGCTTGTGGGGCCAAAAGCATCTGAAAACGTGAAGCTTGTTATGGTTTTGGGCGAATTCATATGCTTCGAAGGGAATGTGGTAGTTGTCTAGAGGGACGCTGATTATTTCCGGTGGTCGACCTCTTTGGGGATGGACTTGAACAAGACCCGTAAGGGGTAGACAGGCGTCGGGTGAGTGGGTTGAGAGAATAGAAGTGCAGGCACCTCCTGATTTCCAAGAGCACTGAAATCCTTGCCAGTATTCCGTTCCCGTATTGATAATAGATGTACCGTCGTAAGGATTGGTTCTCGATTGCGATCGTTCTTGCCAAGCTACCGATTGGGCATCCTCATAATGAAGTTGTGCCTCCACCAAAGACGAAATAGGTTTTTGCTCAGTGACAATGCTTGGATCGGTGAAACTAGTAATTAGCTGGGGCAACTTTTCCATTGATGATTCTCTCTGATCATAATGTAGATGAGTTGCTGTAATGATTAGTATAATCCATATGCAAGCACCCATTCCGAAGCCTATCGGTGGAGACACC
>CAWVZQ010000381.1:0-3277 GCA_963934405.1 uncultured Opitutales bacterium
GATCTCAGTCGAGGCTTTCTCGGGGACGGAATCGGATTCGGTATTCGGAGAAAAGACGGCGACCTTGGCTACGGCGGAGTCGGCGGAGGGAGCCGCTACGTCGGGCGCATCATCGCCCTTTTCCACTTCAGGGCGCCCCTCGAGATTGACGGTCAAGGATGATTGTGAAGTCGCTTTATTTTCGGTCAGAGGAATGCTGGAAAGATTTTCCAACTTATCTGATTCCTCGCGGCTGTTCTTGGGGGTCACGACACTATTCAGAACCGATTCAGCCTTGGCCAACTCACCTCCACTGATCTCAGTCGAGGCTTTCTCGGGGACGGAATCGGATTCGGTATTCGGAGAAAAGGCGGCGGCCTTGGCGACGACGGAGTCGGCGGAGGGAGTCGCTACGTCGGGTGCATCATCGCCCTTTTCCAATTGGGTGCGCCCTTCGAGCTTGAGAGCAAGGGAGGACTGAGACGTACTGTTGTTCTCGGACAACGGAAGTTGAGAAAGGTTTTCCAGCTTATCCGATTCCTGACTTGCGTGCTTCGGAGCCTCCACGCTCTTGAGGGCGGACTCTGCCATGGCCAGCTCCCCTCCCCGTATCTCAGCCTCGGCTCGCTCGGGCGAATCATTGGCCTCAGCATTAGGGGAGAGATCGGCGGCCTTTGCGACGGATTCGTCCGAGATGGGGGCCTGTACTTGAGGCTCGTGTCCAGCCTTTTCAATTTGTCGATCACTCTCGAGAGTAACCTCGACTCGGGCCGAAGTCTCGGTGGGCTTCAATTCTAGGTCGGTGACCTTGGACAATTCCTCGGGTGTGGGTTGTGATGAAGATTCGGGAGCTTCAACAGGTTGAACAGCCGAAGTTTCGGTTAGCTCGACCTGTTCTTGAATCTGGAGACTCGGAGCCTTCTCGGCAACGTCATCCACTGGTTCGATGGGTGTGTTAGTCCGAGTGGCCGGAACGACGTCGCTGACCTCGAGAAACTTCGGCTCCGCCTGAGCCTCTGCGGGTTCGGACTGTTCGAGACGGAAGGTCGGAAGCGCAAAGGAAAGGGCCTTCATGGATTGTGCCTCGGGCTTGGAGAGGGTCTCAGCGGGAAGCTCGACCGGGTTGGGAGGAGCCGGAACCTCCATTCGTACGGCAGGTTGGGTCTCCACGACAAAGGAGTCCTCAATCGGCTGAGTGGAGGGAGCTTCGGCCGCTTCGGTTGGCACTTCGACGGGTTCGACGTATTGACGAACAATTTCGACCTCCGACGATTCCTGGACCTCGGGCAGTTCCGTCGTCTCCTCTCGGATATCGAGAGCTTCCTTCTCCATAGCGAGGGCATCAACGTCGAGATTAGCCTCCATAATGGTCGCCTCTTTCATCTCAATGACTTCCTGAACCAACTCCTTGAGGCTGAACAGAAGAGCAAGTACCACGTGAAAGATTACGGAACCTATCATGCATCGGGCGCGAAGACCGACCTCTCCCATCTCCTTGGCTTTAGCCCATTTGCGAAGGAGATAATAAAGAGCGGCTACACTGGCGAGAAGGAGCAGCAACCACCACTTCATGCTGTCCAAGAAATGCCAAAATCCGCCTGCGGAATCCTCATCTAGGCGCATGGGAGCGACTTCACGAGCCACCGTGCGAAAAATACCGAAGTGACGTACACCGGAGGGACGAGTAAGATCCGAGACCCGGTCGGAGCTAAAAAGTAATCGGTGCCCCTCCATGGTAAGGGCGGGGTCCATGTCTTCGAAGGCGCTATTTACGGGGATTCCAAGATTTTCAGGAGGCAGAATCTCCCCCTCGTATACTCGACTACGATAAATATCGTAACCCCCTTCCCCACCCTTGCGGTCGGAGCTGAAGTAAAGGAAGTCACCACGAGCACTGAGTGAAGTCTGACCTTCGTTGGACGAAGTGTTGAGAGCATGAACTCGCTCAGCAGGATCAAAATCGGGAGTAGTGGAAACCTCTTCCCCCGCAGCCGCAAAGCGGGCGGAAAAGAGATCGTAATCCTCCTCAAATCGAAGTTCGCGAAGGGTACCCTTCCATGCGTCTTTCTCCTTTTCGGTCAAGGCCCGCTTGGGTCTGTTGGAAGAATAATAAAGTTGGCCCGAAAAGTCATGGAAGGCGGGGTCATATTCGTGAAAGGCGGAATTAATGTTTACGCCTAGGTTTACAGGATCACCCCAAGCTCCATCGGTTTCCCGAGGAGAAACCCAAATATCAAAACCGCCAAGACCACCCTCGCGATCGGAGACGAAATAAAGAAGTTTCCCATCGGGAGTGAGAGCAGGTCCGATTTCAGAGGATGCAGTGTTCAGCTCATCAACGGGACGCAAATTCGTCCATGCCGTACCGTTCCAGTCCATGGTCCAAAGGTCGGCTCCTTCTCCCGGGCGACCCTTTACGAAAACTAGAGAAAGGTTGTCCGCCGTGACCGTGGGATCGTAAAAATCCTCCGACTTGTTGAGGTCTAGAGAAATCGGCGAGGGAGTGTCCCAGACTATGTCGCGCAACTGCGCCCAGTCGGCATCCTGACGCACCGCCACGCCATCGACGTAGACGTTTGGCCTGACGAGTCCCCAAACAAGCAGAGCGATAAGTGCGGTTGCGATGCTTCCGACAATCCACAGTCGCTTCTTGTCGCTGGCGAAAGATCGCCATGCGGTCAAGGCTTGCTCCCTCCAATCGGAAGCCTTGACCGACTGTTGCGGTTCTTCGCTCATGAATTCAGATTCAATTGGCGGCAGAAAGCTTGTACTGGTAACCGATATTTGCGTCGTTGAAACCAACTTCCTTGCAACAAGCCATGGCCATGGCAACCGCTTCGTGATAGGCTTTCCGATCACCGCGTAAAAGTACCTTCTGACCCGCGTTGGATTCTAGGGCACGGGTCAGTTCTTCTCGCATGGCGCCCAAATCCATCGTTTCGTGGCGTTGCGTCACGGGGTTGTTCACCAAGTAGGATCCGTCGGCATGCACGTTGATGGTAATAGTCTTTGGTTTTGCGCTCAGACTAGAAGGCGCCACCGAACTTTCCGGCAGGTTTACCGACTGATCGGTCTCCTCTTCCGTGAAGGTGGCAGTGGCAAGGAAAAATATGATCAGAATGAACATGACGTCCAACAGGGAAGAGATGTTGATGACGTTATCATCCGAAGATTCATCTCGGTCGATTCTCATGGTTTTCTAGGGTTGGGAATTGAAAAGGATCGGTAGTTTAAGCGGCGGCCACGGCAGGCTTGGCTGATGCGGACTTAGACTTTGCTCTTGGTTTCCTCGCAGAAG
>CAWVZQ010000382.1:0-3275 GCA_963934405.1 uncultured Opitutales bacterium
TCCGTTCCGACTACGCTTACGAATTGAACGTTGTCGGTAAACTCGAGTGCGTGCCTGTAAACGGCCAAGGCTCCCCCTGCTTGTTGGTTCCCGTAAAGGCGTCTTCCCGAGAGAATCCGGTTCTTTGAGGTCAGTCCCTGTACTTGAACGGTTTCGTATTCGTCGAAGATAATATCCCCGATGATCAGAACCCTAAGACTTGAAAACGAATCAATGAGGGAACGAAGTTCGTCTGGTTCGTACTTTTGCGCCATTGATTGGCAGAAGGATTTGACCTCTGGAGATTGGGTGGAGAAATTGCCGTGCAAAAGTTTGGAGGAAGAGAAGACGACCGACCCGACGTAGCGAATGACGCCACCTACTGACTTCACGGTCTTGACATCGTCTGCCATGTTGCCAGTGACATCCTCCTCTGCATTCTCATACTCCTTGCCTTTGCAGTAGACGTCGGGACTCACGGCCTCGATTGCTTCGACTGCCGCGGGGTGGGGAATGATTACCACGTAATCGATGGATTCAAGTGCAGTGAGGGATTTCAACCTAAGCTCGTCATTGAAGTATGGGCGACCCGGTCCCTTGTTTACGAACTTCTCTCCGGTCACGGTTACGACAAGCTTGTCACCTATGCTTTTGGATTCCTCGAAATGAATGATGTGACCCGGGTGAATTAAGTCAAAGGTCCCGTGGCATTGAACGATTTTATTTCCGCTTTCCCTTTCTTTCCGTACGACCTCGGGAATTTCGTCAAAAGGAATTATTTTCGAATGAGTTGACATGGGATAATTGGCTCTTTGCCTATACCTCGATCTTGTTCTCCTCGATAAGGCGAACCATCGTTTTGACGTTGAAGTATCGCTCTTCCATTTGGAGCTTACCCGAATGATAGGCATCGATTACTTCCAAAATGCCTTCCTCCACACTACTCTTGGGGGCAAAACCGGTATCCAGTAATTTTTGCGAGGAAAGCCGATAGGAGCGAGGATCGTTTGATTCAGTAACTATTATTTCCGCAGGCACGTGCCGGATCACCCTTTCCGCGATTTCCATGATGGAGATATTCTCAAAGCCCGCATTGAATATGCCGATCATTTTTTCGGGATGGTTCAAGGCGTGAACATAGACTGAAACCAAATCCCTGATATGAATGTTCGGGCGTGTTTGGTCTCCGCCGAAAACCGTTATCTTTTGATTTGCAAGGGCTTGCATCGTGAGCATGTTGACTGAAAGATCCAAACGCATGCGGGGAGAGTATCCGCAAACCGTTGCCGGACGAATACAAGAGATCATGATCTTGTCCGAATAACTGAGCAAAACGCGTTCGCTGATCATCTTGGTTTTGTTGTAATCGGAGATGGGAACGAGAGACAGCTCTTCGGTGACCAAAGGCTCTTCCTTTACCCCGTAAACACTTCCAGAGCTGGCGAAAACGAACTGCTTGACCTTCTTCTTAATTGCTTTTTCGACCATTTGCATGGACGCCAAGGCGTTGACCTCCCAATTTAACTTGGAGCTCAGGTCGCTACATGGGTCATTGGCCACATTGGCTAGATGGAAAACTGAATCAACGCCGTCGAAACAGGATTCATCCATATCTCTAATGTCTGTGTTGATAATCTCCAGGTTTTCGTGTTCCGGCAGGTAATTGCCAAACCACATCGCGTCAATCACCCGAACTCTGTGACCGAGTTCGAGAAGGGCAGTGGTGAGGGTATGTCCAACGAATCCACATCCACCGGTTACGACAATTTTACTGCTCATTATTTTTTATGTATGTATGCCATCGGTTCCTTGACCAAGTCATCAAAATTACTTTGCACCCACTCGATTGTCTCATCGATCCCGTGTTCAAGGGAAACTTTCGGCTTCCAGCCAAATTCACCTTTTGCCTTGGCACTATCGAGCAAGTAGGCGGCATCTTTGCCGGGACGGTCGGGGCTGACTTCAACCAAATTTTCGAAATCTGCCCCCATTTTGAGGCAAATCAACTCCACGAGACTGCGTATCGAGACATGTTGGTCAGTCGACAGGTGATAGCTCTCGGGCGGGGAGGCTTTCATTGCAATATCCAAAGTGGCTTTCGCTACATCCTTTATGTTAATGAAAGAACGCAGGGATTTGCCTCCTCCGTGAAGTTGAAGCTTTTTCCCGAGCTTTATGAAAAGAATGGTTCTGGGGATTATGCGGTAAAGTTGTTGGCCGGGACCGTAAACATTAGCGGCACGCGTAAAAACAACTGGAAAATTGTAATTCTTGAAGAAGTTGAGCAGGTGCATGTCGCATGCAGCCCGAGAAGTGGCATAAGGGGTGCTCGGAGAAAAAGGGTGGTTCTCATCCACAAGACCCGAACAGGACCCATAAACCTCGGGCGTCGAGACATGGACGTATTTTCGCAAGGAATCCAGTTGTCTCAATTGGTCATGCAACCTCACGTTTGCCACGACATTAGTCTGGTACCAATGATCCGGATTTTCCCAACTCTCGGCAACCATGGCTTGGGCGGCGAAATTAACTACATACGGGGCTCTGAAACTTTTGATTTCCTTGATTATCTCATCGCTATGTTTGTTTAGATCCAATTGTTTAAATTGAAATCTATCGTGAGGATTCCATTTGTAGGGAAGTAGCCATGATTTGTTTTCAATCGAACGGCTTATTCCGAGTACTGCATAGCCTTGATCGAGGGCGTACCTAATGAAGCTGGCACCCGAAAAGGAATTACTGCCTATGACAACAATTCGATTTCCCATTTTTTATTTCCTGCCCTTTAAATCCTTCATCAGGATGTGCCCGATAATCATTTGAAAATCCTCTGCCACCTGCATGTCGTCCCGTGGTATGTGAATGGGGTTCTCCGCAATCTTCTTGCACTTGCCTCCGTCAAAGCCAATGACGGCGTGGGTTTTCATTCCCATGGCCTTGGCTTGTTCGAGGGCTTTTACGACATTGGGCGAATTCCCACTACCCGAAAAAACTATAAGGATATCTTTGCTATCGGCAAGGGCACTAAGTTGCTTGGCAAATATGTTTTCAAATCCGGTATCATTGGCCAAGCATGTGTTGACCGAGACATTTGATGTCAGCGAATAGACCTTGAGGCCCTTCCCATCCTCTGGAGAAACGCCATAGAGCAGATCGTTCGCCAAATGGTTGGCGTTAGCTGCACTTCCGCCATTGCCGCAGATGAACACTTTGTTTCCCGATGTCCAAGCGTTCAGTAAATCGTCCGAAAGAGTTTTGACCCGATCCCAGTCCAAACTGTTCCATGCTTCGTTGAT
>CAWVZQ010000383.1:0-3272 GCA_963934405.1 uncultured Opitutales bacterium
ATGGCCACGGGCAATTGCGGATCATTGAAATCCTCTCTCCAGCCATCCACCATCAACTTCATCAGAACGCGATAGAACTTGGGCTTGCAACTGGTGTTCATCATGGCGTTGTTGAATCCTTGGTGGAAGGCAACGCCCTTGACATTCAGACCCTTGAATACACCGAACATACCGTTGTAACAGGAAGCGGCGTCACTGGGGCTACGACCGGGCACGTTCCACGAGCGCAAAGTCTCACGGGTCGGCTTGGGAGGCAGTTCGTCCTCAGCGACACCTTTCTTGCGCTGGTCGGCTACGGTTTTTTCCCATTTCTCGACCGGCTTCTTCAGAGCCTCGTCCCAGTTGAACTCGGCATAACGCTTGTCAACCCAAGCCAGGTATTCGGCCGCCATCGGGTGCTCCTTGAACTTATGACGGGGCACCAAGCTCTCCAAGGAGGCTCCGCCGCGCGAATTGTCGATGATGCCGATCGGTATTTGCAAGACGCGCTGGAGCCGGGAACCGAAGACGTATCCGATCGCCCCCATATCCAAAGCGACCTCGGGCGTGACCACTTTCCAATTCTTGTCCGGATCGTTCCCATTGAGGTCCTTCTCCTCCAGATCGGTTTCGAGATGCTCGGATTCCGCATAGGAATTGATCCGGACGTGACGCATCAAAGGCAAGTGGGCCTGGGCGGACTCAAAGGCGTTTTGGTAAACCGCTTTCAGTGCGAAAGCCATATTGCTTTGGCCATTCATCACCCAGAGGTCGCCGATCAAAATATTTTCCATACGGATGACTTCCTTGCCCGTCTTCACCACCAGTTTCTGTCCCGTGGAATTTGCTGACTGGGCATCGAAGGTGACTTGCCACCTCCCCTTCTCTCCCGCTGTCTTGGCCTTGGCGGATCGTTTTCCGAACGAGACCTCGACCTCGGAGCCAACCGGAGCCCACCCCCAGATGGTGATGGGCTTGTCGCGCTGCAAAACCATGTTGCTGCGGAATATGCCATGCGTCTTTAACGCGTCGGTCGCAAAGAGCCCGTGCCCGAGCATCAAAGCGAAGAGCGTGAAAGCAAAAAGAAAATAGTGAGGATTTTTCATTACGTGATACGGTAATTGATCAACTGGGCTTCTCCGAAAACAGGTCTAGGGGTAAGTGATTGGGGCGAAGTACGATCATGCCTAGGCCATTAAATCGGTCATCATTCCGGTGCTGTCGGCAAAAGACTTGACCGGCGCGTTTACCCCATGGAGCATCGAAACGAAGAGGTTGGCCAACGGCACCTTTTTCTCTCCCTCGAACGAGTGCAGGTTCCCGTGCTTGAATCCAAGGGCTTTTCCGCCCGCCACTTGGATGGGATAGTTCTTCGTACTGTGGGATGCGTGTGGATGAGCCGAGCCCCAGACAACCACCGTCTGGTCCAGCATGTTACTGTCCCCTTCCGGAGTGTTTCGCAAGCGCTCCAAGAAGTAGGCATGCTGCTTGGCCCGCCAGTTGTCCCACTGCCCTGATTCGGTCGGTCGCTTGTGGGCGATGTCATGGGTAGCGCCCTTGTACCCGAGAACGTAGTTGGCGTAGTTCCACAATTCGCTGCCACTGGAGTGTTCGCTTTCCAGCATGAGAGTGGCGAAACGGGTGGAATCGGTCTGGAAGGCAAGGTAGAGCAAATCATACATGCATCGGGTGTATTCCTCGGGGTCTTTATGGGAAACCTCCAGGTTCAATCCCTTGGTATCGACGTTCGGCAAGGGCTGGTGTGTCCACTGACTGGTCCGTTCGACCCGCTTTTCCAAAGCGCGTATGGATTCGAGATACTCGTCCACCTTTCCTTGATCCTCTTTCCCAAGTCTGCGATGGAGCCTCTTGGAGTCGTCAAGCATCAGATCGAGCACGCTCGCCTCGCGTTTGAGATCGGCTCGAACTTGATCGACTCCTCTACCCGCATAAGGCTTGAACAAGCGGTTGAAGATCTCCTGAGGCCGGTGCATCGACGGGATTGGTCGCCCGGGGCCGTAGTGGGACAGAGTCTTGGCGCTGCCATAGGAACCGGTACCTCCTTCGGTGCCCAACACGAGAGATGGGTAACGCGTGTGATGCCCACTCACCTTTGCGGCAACTTGATCGACGGAAACGTTATTTGTTTTTTCCGTAACAGTCATATCGGCGCCGGTAGCGAAGACGTCCCCACTGCTATGGCCGCCCATACCTACCCCGCCCGCGTGTTCGAGACCCCGAAGGTAACTAACCGAATCTTTCAACGGGGCAAAGGGTGCGGCTGATCGGTTGAAAGTAAGAGGACCGGCCTCTTTGCACGGCCACCAGTTCCAATCGTGGTGCGAACCATCTTTGGTCTTCGGTTCGTACACGCCGTAGGCAACGTAGCTCACCACCATGCGTTTGGGCAAAGCCTTGCCTGCCGAAGCCTTGCCCCAAGACATGCCTTGGAGGAAGGGTAAGGCCAGCGCCGCTCCACCGCCTCGGACGAACTGACGTCGATTGATATGCCAGGATTTTTGTTTCATGGAATTATTCTTCCTTGTTTTCGATACTGGTGAAGGTAGGGCTCAAACAAATGGATACGATCATCTCTTGAAGCTTATATTCGCCTTCTTCGGCTGACGTCAGCAATTTCTCAACTTCAAATCGATCGCGATAGGTCAGCTCTCTGCCGATTCCGTACGTCATCAGTCTGCGTATGACGTTTTCGACGATCTCATCCTTGCGGTCCTTGAGCAAATACTTCTTGAGTTCCTCCATCCCGTCCACGGCAGGCCCGTGAGGAACGCGTGAGGTAGCTTCCACTTCCTCCGTGTAAACCGACTTCAGGTAGGCCTGATAACCAGCCAAAGTCTGATCCTGCTTATGATTAAAACCCCTAACCCGAACTTTGTCTTCGGGTACGAATGGTTGGTATTTCCCCACCGCGCTGTAACGTTCGAATGGAATTCCCCAGGGGTCGAGACGGACATGACAATCGCGACAGCTCTCGTTGTTTCGGTGGAGTGCAAGAAGGTTCTTGATCGAGACCGCTTCATCAGCGGAATCTCCAGCGGAATCGGATAATGCGGGGACTTCGGCTGGCGGTGGCTTGACCTCGTCACCAAGAATGGCTTCGCGCAGCCAGACCGCCCGATAAATCGGATGCGGAGCGGAACCCGTGGAATTACCCACCAAAACGGAGCCTTGTGTCAGCAGGCCTCCAAGCCGATGTTCCGGTTTGATCGCAACGGGACGAAGCTTCAATCCGCGCACGCCTTCGACACCATAATGGACTGCAAGCGGTTCGT
>CAWVZQ010000384.1:0-3270 GCA_963934405.1 uncultured Opitutales bacterium
TGACACCCACGTCACTTCATAAAAGTTTGTTTCAACGCAATGGAGAAGGACTTTCCCTCGCCCCGGGGAACGTACTCAACATGACCCACTTAACTAGTACCGGTACATTATCCATAGCGTCCTTGGGCACGGCACCTGCAGGTGAATGGAGACATGTTGTCGGCGTGGTCGATCCATCGGAAGAAAAGGTTCGTATTTACGTCGACGGCAACAAGACCGGCGAAATCGACATTCCCTTCGGATCCAGCGCCGTGGATATACCGGCTATTCATTATTGGCGCATGGGCGGAGGAGGCGGCGGAAGCATTTTTAATGACTTCCTCAACGGTGAATCAGACGACCTCCGCATCTACAACGTAGCCCTCACCGATGATGACGTAGCGGCCATTTACAATTCCGGCATGGGAGACGTAAACGTCCCACAAGCAGCCTATGTCTCACAGATGATTTTCGATGAAGGCGACTCCATAAACGGTCTCGGCGTAAAATTCGACAACGGCATCCTCTCCGCTACAATCCAAGCGGGAGCAAATAATCTTGAAGCCTCGCATACTTCGAGCCTCGCCGACGACAACTGGCACCACGCTGCGGTCACCTTTGGAGATTCGCCAAAGGCCTTCAAACTTTACGTCGATGGTCAGCAAAGCGGTAGCTCTCAACTCTTTTCATCGGCAACCCTACCCTCTCACAGCGAAGGTCCGTCTCTCGGCAAGATCAACGGAACGGCTGTTTACGCCGGGCCCGGTAATTTCAAGGGAATACTGGATGAGGTTCGAGTCTACGACCGTGGTCTAACCGCCGAAGAAATCACCCAGATCTACAACGGGGACATGCTCAATACGGGAGTAGTTTCCCTTCGAGCCATTGAACCCCCGCAAATCGTTACGACTCCGGCCACCGACGTATTCCCCGACAAGGCCACCCTTAACGCAAACGTACTCTCCACCGGAGGAGTAGTCACAATCATCGACGAAATTCGAGACCTCACCTTCAATGCCGGAACCGCTCCCGGAATCGTTGGTTGGTATTCCGCCACGGATATGGACGGGGACGGACAAGACGACCTCGGTTTGACTTACACAAACGGAGCAGTCGTAACCTCTTGGAAAGACTCCTCGGGTTCACTCCGCGACATGGCTACTACAAGCGGGGATCCCACCTACTCTGCTTTTGGTCTCAACGGGAAGGCCATAGTCAACTTCGACGGCGATGATAAAATTTGGACTAACGCCAACTACGATTTCCTCACAAGTACGGGATATACCGTATTCTCCATTGCTCGTTACACTGGGGGAGACAACGAACGTCTAATAGCTTCGCGCAGTCAGAACTGGTTATTCGGTTTCCATGGAAACAATGTTGCTCGCTGGCATCCGGGAGGCTGGGTGCACACTGGAACAACCGCAGACACGCAGTGGCATCTGAATGTTGGTATTATTGAAAAGGCTTCTAACCCAAAAGCCTGGTTCTGGCACGACGGACAGCTCAAAGCAAGCGGTCATCAGGGTTCTAACAATACCAACTTTGCCCCAGGTCAGCTTCAGTTTGGAGGACACTGGACAGGTACCACTCAAGAGACCTCAAAGGGTGAGGTGGCTGAAGTTCTGATTTACCAAGGTAATCTTAGCCAAGAGAATCGTCAAAAAGTAGAAGCTTACTTGGCCCACAAATGGGAATTGACCGACACCGTACTTGCCGGCGACCATCCTCACAAATCCGCCACACCCTTTACGGGCATAACTCGTGTCTACGAGATGAAAGACGAGGGAGGCGACAATCCGGTTGTGAAAATCTTCTGGGGTGAGAACAACGGTGGAGAAGACCTTACGGTCGACGGCAACAGTTCTTTGCCCAACTGGGATCAGGTGGCCCTCATCAACAACGGGCAACCCGTCGGACTGGGACCGGTTTCCGCAGAGCTCAGCAATCTCGAAACCGACAAAAGATACTTCTTCCGGGCCCACGCCGAAAATATCGGCGGTGCCTTTTGGTCTCCCGTATACAAGTTTTTCACCGCAAGTGACTCGAGGCTAACCAAGCATACCTTGGATGGTCTTGTATTCTGGCTCGATGCCACCGACGTGGACGGAGACGGACAACCCGATTCAATCCCACCGGATCAGCCCCTTGACTACTGGATCGACAAGTCGAAGAGCGGACAAGATGCCAATCAAACCGTTTCCGGGTTCCGGCCGACTTACGCCGTCTCTGCCTTTGGCGACAGACCGGGGATTCGTTTTGCATCCGGGCAATCCATGCTTGTCGGCACGATTCGGGCCGACGCAGACGGCGTTCATGCGTTCGTCGTGGCCAAAGGTTCGGGAGTGGGAATGGGGGCAAGCGACGGTTCTTCCGGCTGGACTGTCGAAGTCAAGCAAGGATCAAGCTTGTCGTCCTATAAAAACGAATACATCAATATTGACCGCGTGGCCATAGGGAACGATCCCGCCACCGGCTATGGTCAGTTTCTCGGAGATATTGCCGAAGTCCTCATATTCGATCGATACCTGACTGAAACTGAAGCTCAGATGGTGGAAGGTTACCTTGCCCACAAATGGGAAGTGACGGAGGATCTGGTCGGCAATTCCTACACGGTTAAGGAAAATCTCCAGCTTTATTTCAATTTCGAAGAAACGGAGGGTTCGGCAGTCGGAGACAGTTCGCCAAATCGGAAAACCGGTACCCTCAACAATGCGGAGCTCAAAGTATCGGGCAAGTTTGGTTCGGGCTTACAGTTTCCCGATGCAAATTCCTATATCGACTTAGCCGCAAATGCGGTTCCAATGGGAAGCCACTGGACTATTTCGACATGGTTCACGACACCGTTGAAGGATACCGGAGTCCACTTCTATCACACCTTGGCCGCTGCAGCCGCTGACGACCGACACGTCGTATTCAAAAAAGACGAGTTCTCGGGAGATCGCGAACTTGGAGTATACAAAGAAGGTAACGGCAACTTTCAAGGTGCCGGTTTCTTGTCCAATCCCTTGCCGAACGGCTGGCACCACCTAGTGGCCGTAGGAGACGTCACCAAGACGACTTTCTACGTAAACGGAGGTAACGTAGGAGAAAGCAGCCTTATTAGCGGTTTGACGGTAGATGTTATTGGCAACAGGTGGAACAACGAACTTTTCGCCGACAAGTTGGATGAATTTCGCATCTACTCCAGTTCCCTAACCCCATTCGAAGTCTCCGAATTGTATGGAAACGGAGATGGAGATTTCGGCGGTCACCCCTATCAGGACGGTCCACCCTCTTTTGATAATCGGC
>CAWVZQ010000385.1:0-3269 GCA_963934405.1 uncultured Opitutales bacterium
AGTTGCCTAAACCAACCCTCGGAGAAATGGCCTGGAAAAAACTGTCATCACTGAAGGACCGCGATGTTACCCGGACTTGGTTCAAGTCTGACCGGATTGCCGCGAGTTTCCGCCATCGTTCTTCAGCTTGGATGATTCCCGTTATATGTGGATTTTTGACCATCCTCACCCCGGCCTGTACGGAATGTGATCTGGTCAAGGATGACAATGCGACCGGTCCCTTGCCTCCAACCTTCGGAAATCTGAGTTTGGAGAGCGACCCTTTCGTTAATGCCGCGACAAAAGACTCTCAATTAGCTGTCCTCCATGCGCTTTTTGACCCGAAGGCGGGCTATCGTCTGCCGGGAACTTACGACAAAGCGAAACTGGAGGCATTATTCTTGGACGTCAGGGCCGGATATTTCGTCAAGACTGAAGGCATTGACGAACACATCCGCCGAGAGTACCACACCTTTACCCACGCCATGGACATCGTAGTCACCACTCACGGGCTCTTGCGCGGGGGTGGCGCCGTATTTCTGAATGAGCACGAGCAATCCGCCCTAGTTCTTGCTGCACTCTCCCACGACGTATTGCATTCAGGTGTCAGCAACGCCTTCCTCATCAACGTCGATCATGCTCTCGCCAAGAAATGGGGATCCAAGAGCTTGCAGGAGCGGCGTTCCGCAAATCATACCTTAACGCTGTTGGACAAGCACAAGGTTCTTGTGACGAAAGATGGAATGCAGGAAAGCTTGAAAAGCTCCATCGCCGATGCTCGTGAAATTATCGAGGAATCCATTCTCTGGACGGACATGGCACGCCACAAGGAGCAGATGGAAAAGGTATCAGCTTCCTTGGATGAAGTCAATGCCGCCTTGCAAGAAGTCCGTAAGGGGGAAATCGGCAAAGGCGGAGCCACCGTTGAGGATGTTCGCGCCGGAGTGAACGTCTCATCTATCCTCGACAAGGAAACCCGCATCTTGCTTGCGGCATTTCTTCTTCATTGCGCAGACATCAGCAATCCCTCGAAAGATTGGGCATTATGCGAACGATGGGCAGTGATCGTGATGAACGAATTCTTTTCGCAAGGAGATGTTGAGAGAAAGCTCGGGCATAAACTTTCCATGAACTGCGATCGAGAATCGGTCTCGGTTTCCCAATGCCAGCTAGGATTTGGCAATTACGTCATTCGCAGCCTATTGCAACTGCTTGAAAAGTTGGTGCATACGGCGGGAAGTCAGTCGCTCGAAAACTTTGAGGCAAATCACAAGCATTGGGAAGAAATTGCCAAAAAGGAGGCCGAAAGCGGGAAACCTTATTTGATAAAACTTAACCCACCCTCCAAAGAAGGCGGGTGGCTAGGCGAACTCCGAGAAGGAGAGGACCTAGCCCCAAGCAGCCGGCATTGATGTCCGAATAGTACGGACGGCGGAACTCGCCCCCCTACTCTCACGAGCCAATCGCCATCAGCAAGTGAGTCTAAAAATAAACTGAATTCCCATAAGCTCTAGAATCCCATTTATTGAGTGTAAAGTAAGTTCAGAATCAAAATAATTTGGAAAAGTTTAGCGAATGGGTTTGAAAACCCTCGATACTCTTGATCAAGAGTTCTAAAGACTTAGCACTACGGAGCGTATGTCCTGTCGAAACGGTTACCCCAAAACTTTAAAATCGTCATGAAATTCATAGGTCCTCTATCTTTGATTCTCATTAACGCAGGAATCCTAACGGGAAATTCGGCACCCACTGAAACTGCAGTTCGATGGGTCTCGAAGTCCAAAGAATACCAAGCCGTCTGCCAACAGACATATGTCTCGGCGTGGGAAAAGCTAAAAGAAGGAGCAAAGAAAACCTCGAGTCCATGGGCAGTGGTAATGGACATAGATGAAACTCTACTCAACAATTCCCAATATCAGATCGAACTCAATGCCAAGAATGCTAGCCACAGTCAGGAAGCTTGGGAAGCTTGGGTAAATCGAACCGAAGCGAAACCGGTTCCAGGCGCCAAGGAATTCATATTGAAAATGCGCGGTTTGCCTAACGGTCGCATCATTTTTCTCAGTAACCGGTTTGCCCGCAATACAGAAGCGACTAGGCGGAATCTCCAAAAACACGACTTAACCGCAGAGAACGACGTATTTCTCTTGAGAAAAGACAAGACAGACACCAAGGCGAATCGACAACGTGAAGTGGCTGCCGGTTCCGGAAGAATGAATCCGCATGTAAAAATGAAAATCTTGGCGTGGTTTGGGGATGCCGCTCATGACTTCCCGGATCATCCTCAACTTAAATGGGGATCTCAAAAATTCATGCTTCCCAATCCGGTGTACGGCAATTGGTAACGATCTGTCGGACTAACTATTTTCGCAGACCGGCTTGTACCTCACCAGATGGGTTTTGCACCCTCGCCATCGTAGGCTTTGCCCAGCCCCGCTTTCATTAACAATTCGGCGAGGGATTTTCCGTCAACGTACACATCGGCAATAATCCGGAAATACTTACCGCGCTGCGGGTTTTTGAGCTCTATCTTCTCAGCCCCCATCAAAGCCTGCTCGGTTAGGTTGCGCGCTTTTCCCGCAAGAACTTTAACACGGTCCTCGGAACCTCGCATTTCTGGAGTGTCTACGCCAAACAAACGCACCGACACGTCATCACCGAAAAGAGGGTGCACGCCGGCTAGGTCAATCTTGAAGGTATCGCCGTCATAGATGCTCACGATCTCCTCGGGGGTGAGAGTGAAGATATTTTTAGTGGTAGCGATCTGGGAAGCACTCGCTGCAGTACTTTCGGTATCTGTCCTGAAGACGAAGTACAAAATACAAGAAACCGAAAGGGCGATGACTGTTACGATTCCTACGATTAAGTATAACTTCTTCCGTGATATTGTTTCCGGGACATCCACGTTGGTCAACCTTTGCGCCTTCTTGGCAATGCCGGGAACGTCAGCGATAGTTACCCAGTTAGTTCCGTCGTGACAGGCATAGTCGGTAGCCTGGCAATGCCCCGCCTCCATGTATTGACGGAGTTGTCCAACGGAAAAAGGCCCCTGGGGCGCGCCGTCTTTAGTTAGGTAGACCTGCATCACTGACGAGTTCTAGCAAGGCGACACAACGGAAGGTACTCGCCACTCACCTGTCCCATGTCGAAGCAAAATAAAACTCCGCAATGAGAAGTCATTAACAACCTCTTTTAAGGAATCATAAAAACATCCTAATTCCAATAGGTGTAAATCTATTATTGTATTAAACAAACGAATCCAGGTAACACTGAATGAAAGTAACCCAGCT
>CAWVZQ010000386.1:0-3267 GCA_963934405.1 uncultured Opitutales bacterium
TCGGGTTGTGTGCAGACTTCCGTTGCGGGCGGCGTTTCGTAGTCTAAAGTCTTTGCCGGTGAAATTAGTATGAGCATTCCGTATATCTATGACATTCCTGAAATTATTGGCAAGCGCGACTCGCGCGATTCGGCTTGCGGATAGCTCGAAGACTGGAACGATTCCATTCCATGAGCAATACCGACCTGTCGACCAAGGGCGTGCGAATACAACGTCGCGCAAAAGACGAATCCGTGGTGGTCGAGGATTTGCTTGCCGTCGAAGAACCTCTCGAAATTCGACTCTCTTACAGGGGGAAGCAGGGCGTTCTCGCATCCAGGGGTATTTCGATCACCATGCGTACCCCCGGAGCAGATGAGGAACTGGCCGCGGGCTTTCTCGCGACGGAAGGGATTGTCTCTTCTTACGAGGATATCGAAGAAATTTCCATCGGTTCGGGAGAGGACAACTCGGGCCTTGGTCTTGCCCCGAACATTGCTCGGGTAGCTCTTCGGAAAGGCGTCGACGTCGATTTCGAACAACTATCTCGACACGTCTTCACCTCATCGAGCTGCGGTGTCTGCGGCAAGGCCACCTTGGAAGCGCTATCGGCTCGGGGTTTGAAACGAATCGAGGAAGGTGGCTTTTGTATGACTTCTGATGTTCTGCGCTCGTTGCCCGGCAAGCTTCTTGAGCTTCAGCGAACCTTTGCCCGGACGGGCGGTCTTCACGCCACGGCTCTAGTGGATTCATCTGGAGAAATTATCGACGTCGCCGAAGACGTGGGTCGCCACAATGCGATGGACAAGCTGCTCGGTCGTCGCTTTCTCGCGGGCGAGTGGCCTCTCTCTAAGCACTTGATACTAGTCAGCGGTCGAGCCAGTTTCGAGCTGGTTCAAAAAGCCCTCCTTGCAGGTGTTCCCGTGCTTGCCGCCGTAGGAGCCCCTTCCAGTCTCGCCGTTGAGCTCGCGGACAACTTCGGCATGACTCTCGCCGGTTTTCTTTCCGACAAGCGTTTCAATCTCTATTGCCGTCCCGAGCGGATAGAATAAGAAGTTCTTTCATCCTGATTTTTTAAAACCTGCTCGATTGAGCAGAGATATAATCCTCGTATTCTTCACCTCCATTTCAACTTGAGAACTTCTTGCATCTTTCTTTACCTTCTCCCAGTTGCCTTTTTTCTTTCGGCTAAGGAAAAATTGACTTCCCTGACCTTTTTCGGGTGGTCCGATCAGCATGTGAAGACGGACGGAAACGTTACTAGGTTACTCCCGTTTGTCGCGGCAATGAATCAAATGCCGGGAACGCCTTACCCTGATAAGTTATCTGGCATCGTGGCTGAACCGGCCTTCGTGATCGGTGCTGGCGACATCACCGAGTGGCCGACCAATGCCGCCATGCGAGGTTACGAAAACTTGCTCAAGAACAACTTGAAGTGGAAGGCTTACGACGTCCTAGGCAACCATGACGACGGAGGTCGCGCCTTTTCGCCGACCATGCTCAACTGGTCGAAGAAGCGGCATGGCGGACTGAGCTACGTTTTCGAATCGTTTGGCGTAAAGTTCATTGCCCTGTGGTCCAAGTTCGATCCTCGAGGCAAACCGTTTCAGCCTCTCACGAAAGAAGCCCTGAAATATCTTCGGGAGCAGTTGGCAAAGACGACCGATGGACAACCCGTAATCTTGTTCACCCACCTCTGTCATGACGCCATGACCAATCGGGACGAATTGGTGGAAGCAATCGGTGACGCCAACGTCGTTCTCGTGCTTGGAGGTCATTATCATTATTCAAGCGTGAACAAGTATCGCGGCCTAAATTTCGTGCAGCTCCCTTCACCGAAGTCCAAGTTTACGGAATTCACGGTTTTTCGTATTACTTCCGATCGTCTGCTTGCCATGCCCTACGATTTCGTGAAGAAACAATGGGTCTCCCGTTCCCGCAAGTCGCTTGACTTTGCCATTCGCTTCCCTGCAAAAGCCTTACCTAAATGATTGTCATTATGAAAAAAATCGTTGCCGCCATTTGCGGATTTCTACCCCTCTTGCTTTCAGCTGAGGAATTCGCCAAGGGAGTTGTGTTCGAGGACCTGAACGGCAACGAAGTGCGCGATGTGGGCGAAAAGGGGATTTCCGGAATCGGGGTTTCGGATGGTTCAAATATAGTGGAGACGGATGCCAAGGGGCATTGGCGTTTGCCCGTTGCGGAAGACGTCATCTATTTTGTGCTCAAGCCTAGCGGTTGGATGGTCCCCTTGAGCAAGGACTTGCTTCCTCGGTTTCATTACGTCCACAAGCCCAAGGGTTCCCCTAAAGGGACGAAGCATGCGGGCGTAGCTCCGACCGGACCTTTGCCGAAGTCGATCGACTTTCCACTGCGCCGACAGGATGAACCCGGAAAGTTCAGCGTGATATTCTTCGGTGACCCCCAGCCTCGAAACCAGACCGAGATAGACTACATCGCCCACGATGTGGTGGAAGGCATAGTCGGCACCGAAGCCAAGTTCGGAGTAACCCTCGGCGACATCATGTTCGACGACTTGTCTCTCTTCGGCAGCTTCAACAAGACAGTGGCTCTCATTGGCATCCCTTGGTATAATGTTATCGGTAACCACGACTTGAACTTCGAGGCGGATGAGGATCGTTTCTCGGACGAAACCTTCGAGCGAGTGTATGGTCCCGCCTATTATTCCTTTGATTACGGAAAGGTTCACTTTCTCGTGCTGGACAATGTCGAGTGGAGTCGTCGCGAAGATGGCAGACGGCATTACGTGGGCAACTTCGGAAAGCGTCAATTGAGCTTTATCAAACGAGATCTCGCTCGCGTTCCCGAAGATCGTCTCGTCGTTTTATCGATGCATATACCTCTCAATATCACCAAGGACAACCAAAGCCTTTTTCGATTGATCGAGAATCGACCCTACACGATAAGCCTTTCGGGGCACACTCATTGGCAAGCCCACCACTTCATCGACAAGCATGCGGGCTGGAAAGGCAAGGAGCCTCACCACCATATCGTAAACGTTACGGTTTCGGGTTCTTGGTGGAGGGGAGCCAAGGACCATCGGGGTATTCCGCATTCTACCATGCGCGACGGAGCCCCCAACGGTCATTCCGTTCTCACCTTCGACGGTCATAACGCCACCTTCGATTTTCAGGCCGCGGGAAAGCCGGCTGACTTTCAACTCCGCGTTCACGCCCCCGAGGAGGTCGCCCAAGCCGAACTCGCCGACACCTACGTTTACGTGAACGTCTTTGCAGGTTCTATTAAATCGAAGGTTCGCATGCGTGT
>CAWVZQ010000387.1:0-3265 GCA_963934405.1 uncultured Opitutales bacterium
CTCCGGACTTACGTCACCAACCCCGGTAAACTGGACAACCTCAATGCCCGCTTTCGCGACCACACCGTGGGCTTGTTCAAAAAACACGGAATCGAATCTATCGGGTACTGGGTGCCCACGGACGGGGAAAAATTCAAGAACACCTTGATCTACGTCATCAGGCACGAGAGCAGGGATGCGGCTAAGGCATCTTGGAAGGCATTTGGTAGCGATCCAGCCTGGAAGAAGGTGGCCAAGGAATCACAGGTCGATGGAAAAATACTAGCCCAACGGCCTGACTCCGTATACATGAACGAAACGAATTACTCTCCCGATTGGAAAAATGGGAAAGTTGAAAAAGACGACGTCTTCGAGTTGCGCATCTACAAGGCGGCCAAGGGAAAACTCGGGAAGCTCGATGCCCGGTTCAGGGACCATACGATCAGGATTTTCGAGAAGCACGGAATGAAAAACGTGGCCTACTGGCACCCGATTGACGAACCGGATTCCAAGGATACTCTCATTTACGTCATCAAGCACGAGAACCGTGAAGCGGCCAAGAAATCATGGAAAGGCTTTCTCGCTGACCCGGAATGGAAAAAAGCGGCCAAAGCCTCCGGAGTCGGGCGATTGGCCAAACCTCCGGCAGCTACTTACATGAAACCCACGGATTATTCCGCCATCCGCTAATTTCTCAACTCGCCTGCACCCGTCTCCCATGCCCTGCCCGATCCGGTCGTTCGTTCTTTTCATGCTTCTGCTCTCGGCTCTGGCAAACGGTGCCGAGCAGCAGCAAGCCCATTGGACCCAAAGCTATGATGCCGGACACGAGGACCTGAAAGGGGCTTATGCCGGTGGATCGGAGATTATGCACATTGTTTCTCACAAGGGAAAACTCTATGCATCCAACGGATACTGGGTGGACGCGCATTGGGTAATCCCTCCCGATGGGCAAAAGCAATCTGCCCAAGTACTTCGTCTCGATTCCTTGGCAGGGAAATGGCAAGTCGATCTGGACATGGGCCAATCAAATGACCGGGAACTGGCCTACATGAAAGGCAACATTCTCAAGTCCGTTACCTTTACCCGGGATGCTTCAGGCAAACCTCTCCCAAGCCCAGAAAACTTGTTGATCATGGCGGCTGGCGCGAACTTCGAGCGGGGAGGCGCAGTCTCCTCCTGGACGCGGAATGACAAGAAGAATACTTGGGTTCATACTCTGGTCCGGCACGGTTCAAGCGTTGGAGGAATACGCTGGGTACCAAGGGACATGGAAGTTTACCGGGACAAGAAAACCGGAATCGAGCGCATATTCCTGTCACTCGGAAACCCGGGAATCGTATCGGGGGTCTACGATCCCACGACCCCGGGCAAGATCAGGTGGAGCAAGCATCTGGAATTCCCTTTCCCGGAAGGTGGCTCGCTCCATACCCGGCCACTCGGTATCGTCCAGGCCAATGGCTCCCTTTTGTTTTCCGAAGGTGGTGCTATTTTTCGCCGAGTGGACGGAGAAAAGCCAAGGTATGAAAAGATCATCGACCTCAACGAGGATACCGATACCGACGTCGGAGGTATCCGTGGCCTGACCGTCATTGATAACCCGCAAGGCAAAGGACAATCACTTCTATTTTTGTGGGCGCCCGGCGACAGATCCAAAAGCCAAGTCAAGCGTCTCGATCCAGATGGAAAGGGCGGTTACACGGTCAAGAACGAGGCCATGATCATGGAGTTGATGAAAAAGAGACTCGGAGTGGAAGTTCCCTATACCTTGGGGGCTCACAATATGGCGTTTCCATTCACTGATCCTGCTTCCGGACAAACGGTCCACCTGATCGGTTTTCAAGGGAACATAAAGGGGAAGCACCACTTGAAGTGGAAAGGGAGCGCCCTTTACGGAGGCGCCTTGTACGCCGTCCGCTACCCCGACTTGACCTACAAGGTGCTCGAAGTAAACAACGCCTATGCATCAGGCAAACCGGTACTTGTTTCCCCCCGCACGTTTTGCCTCTCGCCCTTTGGAGACAAGGGTATCTTCATCGGTGGGCATGACTCGAGCCGGAAGATTTCAGATGATATGGCTTGGATCTTTCACGCACCGCTCGAAGTGGCGTTGGGGGCCACAAACGGGCAGGATGCAAAACCTTCCTCCAACAACCCAAAGCCAGCCCCGCGGTTACTCGAAGGACCCCTTTACGAATTACGGATTTACCAAGCGAGCGAGGGAAGATTCCAACACCTGATCAAGCGATTCCGCGAGCATACCGACCGAATTTTCAAGAAGCATGGATTGAAGGCTCTGGGCTATTGGATTCCAACCGACGGCTCGGTCAAGAAAAGACGCAAGTTCGTCTACTTGCTCCAACATCCTTCTAGATACGAGGCCTACCGCAACTGGACGAATTTCTTCAATGACAAGGAATGGGAGCGGGTTATGGACAAGCCCGAGTTCCAAGGACTGCTTTCGGAAAAACCGACCAGTATCTTCCTGTCCCTCAATGATTATTCCGTCGCGGCAAGGAACGACATCGAAAAGCCTGGGGGAAGCTTCGAGTTGCGCACCGACGTCGTGAACCCGGGAAAGCTACCCATGCTCAACGCCCGTTTCCGCAAGCACACTACTAGCTTGTTCAATCGGCATGGAATCCAAAACGTGAGCTATTGGACTCCCTTCGACCAACCAGATAGCAAGGACACCTTGATCTACCTGGTTCACCACGCCAACCGCAAGCAGGCAGACCTGAACTGGGAGGCCTTCGGCCAAGACCCCGAATGGAAAAAGGTTGCCCGAGAATCCCAAATTCAAGGAAAGCTCTTGGCTCGTCCGCCCGAAAGACTTTACTTAAAAGCCTTGGACTTCTCCCCTTTGCGATAAATCATAAAAAGGGAGTATTCGCAGGGGAGAGAACCCATTATCGCAGGTTTTGAATAAAGCAAAAAGCTATTCCTTCTTGCCCCTAGCAAAGGTGGAAAGATGTGAGTCTTCCTTAAGCCAAAACCTCAGGCACAACATGGCCGTGGACATTGGTCAAACGGCGCTCGAGACCATTGTGATAGTAAGTGAGACGCTCGTGGTCCAAGCCCATGAGGTGCAGGACAGTGGCATTGAAATCGTAAATGGAGGTGCGACCGGTCACCGCCTTAAACCCGAACTCATCGCTCTCGCCGTGACTGTAAGCCTTCTTGACACCGGCCCCCGCGAGGAAGCAGGTGAAAGCATCCGGATTGTGATCGCGTCCTGTGCCATTGCCTTGGAGGAAAGGCATGCGACCGAACTCGGTACACCAGA
>CAWVZQ010000388.1:0-3261 GCA_963934405.1 uncultured Opitutales bacterium
ATCGATTGAACCAACTTCACAGAAAAAGCCGTCCAGGGGACTCACGACTTGATTCCAGGATACGCAGCTACGAGCTGGCCGCTCGGCTTCAGCTTTCCGCCACGAGGGCACTGGACATCTCGAAGGAACCCAAGCACATCCTCAAGATGTACGGGCTCGACAACCCAAAGACGCAGCACCCGAAAAACATCAATCCCGAGGAAGAAACCGAGTATTTCGGCCGCAAGTGCCTCATTGCCCGTAGACTGATCGAACGCGGCGTTCGTTTCGTCCAGATCTGGAGTGGCAACGACAACAGCTTTCCACGCCGCAACTGGGATAGCCACGAGGACATGACCCGCGACCACCCTTCCCTCTCACTCGGCATGGCGCGAGGCACAGCGGGCCTGATTCAGGACCTGAAGCAACGCGGCCTGCTCGAGGACACCATCATCCACTGGACCACCGAGTTTGGACGCATGCCCAGTTCACAGGCCGGCAAGGGGCGCGACCATAATCCATTCGTGTTCACCAACTGGTTGGCGGGAGGCGGCATCCGGGGTGGTGTCACCCATGGCGAGAGCGACCAATGGGGCTACAAGCCCCTCGATCGTAATCATCCCACCGAAGTCTACGACGTATACGCCACCATGCTGCATCTACTTGGCATCGACCACGAACGCATGACCGTACGGCACAACTCCATCGATCGACGCCTCACCGATGTGCACGGGCATGTCGTCGGTGAATTGATCGCCTAAGTTCACCTCGGTTAGACGAATAATTTCGATTAACTAACTTTTCGCGGCCTATGGGCAGAAAGTAGAGCTAAACGCCGAGGAATTTGTTCAGAACTTGGCCTTCGGAAAGTGGGAAGGGGCGACCGAGGGAATCGTGAAAGTGGGAGTGTGGGTCTAGTCCGAGTAGGTGATAGATGGTGGCAGTGACGTCAGAGGGTGAGACGGCGTCCGCGATGGGTTCGGAAGCGATTTTGTCGGACTTGCCGTACATTTGGCCGCCGGGTACTCCCGCCCCTGCCAGCCATATGGTGTTGCAGCGCCCCCAGTGGTCACGACCCGCATTTTTGTTCACCTTTGGCGTACGACCGAACTCACTATTCCAAACGACGAGGGTGTCCTCAAGCATACCCCGTTCCTCGAGGTCGTTTAGGAGGTGTGCAATGGGTTGGTCAACTTGCGGAACTAGACGATCCTTCAGACCCTTGAAGTTGTCCTTGTGTGTGTCCCAAGTGGTATCGACGCCCGGCTTGTCGCGGTGCCAATAGACGGTAACCAGCTTAACCTCTGACTCGAGAAGACGCCGAGCAAGCAAAACGCTCTGTCCAAAAGTTTGCATACCGTAACGTTCACGTTCAGTCTCGCCCTCGTCTGCAATATCGAAAGCATCGGCTACCTTTGGGGACGTGAGAAGGTCGTATGCCAACTGGTTGACGGCGTTGAGATCAGATACGTCCAAAGTGGAAATAAGATCTCTGCGAAAGTCGTCGAATTGCTCGGTCAGTTTCACCCGCTTACGAAGACGAGCACGATCAAGCCCTTCAACAGGGGACATATTGGGCACTTTAAAATCGGGTTCGTCGGGGTGTCGATTAAGTACAAATGGATCGTAACGGCGACCGAGAAAGCCAGCGTTCTGCCCCGGTGTAACGAATCCTGCGGTGGTACCGATGATTTCGGGAAGAGCCACAAAAGTGGGCAACCCATTGGTAGTGGGCGAAAACTTAGAAAGAATGGAGCCGACGTGAGGATAGTCGGTTGGACGAGCTCCGAAATTTTCACGTGATTCCGGGTGCTTGTGGCCAGTCAGCATCCAATGGGCCCCAGTGGAGTGATTGTTATCGGTGTGCGTTACCGAGCGGATGAAACCGATTTTGTCTGTCACGCCACCAAGCTTGGGCATGAGCTCAGAGATGCGGATACCAGGGGTCCGTGTGCGGACGGGGTTGAACGGTCCGCGAAACTCGGAAGGAGCGTCGGGCTTCATATCGAAAAGATCGATGTGGCTAGGACCTCCCCACATGTACAGAAGAAGGCAGCGCTTGGCTTTACCGAAAGTTCCTGAATATTCACCCGTTTTTTTTGCTGCAAGTAGAGAGGGAAGGCTTAATCCGAAAGGGGCCAATCCACCAATACGCAGCATTGCCCGGCGAGTAAGGCCGTCACAACAAGCCTGAGCGGGGTTTCCTCGGAGCTCGATCATCGATCGAATTAAATTCAACGGAATAAAGCCGAGCAACGGTAAATGAAACTTTCAACAAGGATTCTCGTTACAGGGAATTGAATAAAGAGGTTGAGATGCTTGCCCTCTCTTGCGAAAGTAAACCCATGAAAGTTGTTCCATTAACTATTATCATTCTCACCAACGCATTTGTCTTTCAAGGTTGTGGGGGCAACTCCGAACCTTCGGGATCTGACCCTAGTGGAGACAATTCCTCATCGGCATCGATCTCCGCCCCTGCTCCCGTTCCAATGGGGACGATTCTCAGCGAAGTTGAGGATAGCGGTGTGAAGGTAACCTTTTTCTTGGCGAAGGGGGAAAACGGCAAACATTGGCTTCAGGCCACCTTTTCCCCCCTGGAAATTGGTTATCACGTCTACTCCAAGGATTTGCCCGCCGATGGGATCGATGGAATCGGCCGCCCCACCCTTCTGGAATTAAGCGAAAACTCTGCCATTACAGACGTCGGTGAACTTACGGTCGACAAAAAGATTCATAATTTGTCGAGTCCGCTGAACGCGGACGGATTCCCGGTATACCCCGACGGACCCGTAACACTAAGTTTACCTTTCACAATGAAACCGGACACCAATGGCACGGTCGACGTTATGGCCAAGATCACCTACATGGCCTGTACGAAAACTTCCTGCAACCCTCCCGTTGAGGCCAAGGCAGTGAAACTGACCCTCAAATAATCTTGGCGGCAAGGGACCGTGTACACTCCAAAACTGTTCCGTCTTCTATTACTCATTGTCGCGCCTGTCTTGTCAGAAGCGGATGACTGGCCAACTTGGCGTGGAGCCAACGGCAATGGTCTCAGTAATGAAAAGAATATCCCAGAGAATTGGTCGATGGAAGAGAATGTCGCATGGAAAGTGAAGCTTCCAGGGCCTGGGAATTCTTCGCCAGTCGTGGCCGAGGGAAAGATATTCGTAACGCAAGCCATCGAGAACGGGAAGCAACGTGCCTTACTCTGCTTCGACCGCCGAACGGGAGACAAACTTTGGGAGCGAGTAACTTCATTCCCCGATAAAGAACCTACTC
>CAWVZQ010000389.1:0-3247 GCA_963934405.1 uncultured Opitutales bacterium
GGCACTCGACTCCCCTCTGCAACCTGTACCTTTCCATGCTGCAAAACTTCGGGCTAGAGATCGACCGGTTCAATACTTCCGCCGGTACCCTCACAGACTTCGATCGACTCGCTTAGGGCGAACATGCGTAAATTGCTCGGAATCATACTTACTTGGGCCTGGGTTTGGACTATGTCAGGCTCGGAGAACCTCGAGGGCAAGGTAGTGGAGCTCGATTCGGGGGTTCGTCAATTCATTCAAACCTACTGCATCCAGTGCCATGGTCCGGAGAAACAAAAGGGGGAACGAAGCTTTCACCAATTGACCTCGCGTGCTGGTGGAAAGTGGATGATGGACTTAGCCAAGCCCGGCAAAGCCGACTTACTCCACGACATTCTCGATCAACTCAATCTCGGCGAGATGCCCCCCAAGAAGAAGGACGTCAAGCAACCTAGGAACCAAGAAATCAAGAAAGCCGTAAGTTGGCTGACCGAGATCCTGCTCGAATTGGAAAAAGAAAAGGGACCGACAGAAACGGTTCTTCGCCGACTCAATCGTATCGAATACCGGAACAGCATGCGCGACATGCTCAGTCTCGGGAATCTTCCCTTCGACCTCACCGAGGATTTTCCTGCGGACGACGAGATCGAAGGGTTCACCAACATAGGCGATGTCCTCAGGTTAAGCGAAGGGCACCTCGACGCCTACCTCGAGGCGGCCGACCGGTACCTCCGGATGGCCTTTCGCTTCGACGAACCGAGAAAGGCGGAGACTTTGCTCATCAAACCCCAAGATTGGGGTTACCGTGACAGGGAGGCCACCACGCCCTGGATGTACCGTCTGCACGTTAAGGACAAGTACCTAGATATCGGGGCGGGCAAGAAACAACTGAGCGATCACTTCTCGCTCGGCACAGTGCCTCAGGACTTCGCCCGTCGAGGCGGTATTCAGGTTTCGGGTTACTACAGGATCTCCATCACTGCCGAGGCCATACGCCGACTCACTCATCCCTATGATCCCATGATGATTCCGACCGACCTGAATCCCCCCATGCAGCTCGGACTTTACGTCTCGAGGGGAACCAAGGGCCTCGCCTCGGACTCGGTCAAGTCCCGCTCCCGGATCGGCTTGTGGGACCTGGTGGACCACCGGACAAAAAAATTCGAAGTCACCGTCTGGATGGACAAGGGAGACGTTCCCTTCATCAACTGGGACAATGGGCCGGGGCCATCCGACTACTGGATGCGCGACATCCTCAAGAAGTACCATACCGACGTGGAGTTTCGCGGTAAGCAGGGATCTCATGCCTGGCATATCATCGGCAAGGATGCGGTACTCGGCCGGTTGGTCTCGGACGTATGGAAGGGGCCCCTCCTGCGCGTTCACGGGATGCGAATTCACGGCCCGACGCACGGTACCTACCATTCCAAGGCTCAACAGGTTTTCCTCGATGGCCAACGGGACTTGGCGAAAGTTGACTTGGCAACCACGTTCAGCCGGTTTGCCCGACGGGCCTTCCGGCGACCACTGGCCAAGCCCGAAATCGAACCTTACCTGCATCTTGAAAAAAATGCCACGGAGAACCTTGGACGATCCCCTGAGGAGGCCTTCTTTTTGGCCCTCAAGGCAATGCTGGTCTCACCTGATTTCCTCTACTTGAGGGAAGAGGCATCACCCGACAAACGGATCGGTCCTTTCGAGCTGGCCAACCGGCTGTCCTATTTTCTCTGGGGCTCCCTTCCCGACAACGAACTTTTCAATCTCGCCAAGGAGGGAAGTATCCACGATCCAGAGGTTTTCGGCAAACAGGTGCTGAGGTTACTAGAGGACCCAAGGAGCGATTCCTTCGTGAAAGGCTTTGCCTCCAGCTGGCTTCGGCTCGACAAGCTGGGTACAATGCCTCCCGATTCCCTCAAATTCAGGGAGTACTACAACTACGGCCTCGAGGATTCGATGATCGGGGAAACCCTCCAGTTTCTGCGTCATGCCATCAAAACTAACGCCCCTCTCACCGACTTCATTCATTCGGACTATGCCTTTCTCAACCAGGATCTCGCTCGGCACTATGGGATCAAGGGCGTGCAGGGTCTTCACTTTCGAAAGGTTTCCCTTACCCCCGATGGGGTCCGGGGCGGCTTGCTCGGGCAGGCAAGCATCCTGACGCTCACCGCCAACGGCGTGGACACTTCCCCCGTGGTGCGCGGAATCTGGGTACTGGAAAGCCTTTTGGGCACGCCCCCTGCCCCACCCCCACCGGACGTCGAACCGATCGACCCTGACGTGCGGGGTGCCAAGTCGGTTAAGCAGTTGCTCGAAAAGCACCGCTCGGTCGAGACCTGCGCCGATTGCCATGACAAGATCGACCCCTTCGGCTTTCCCCTTGAATTTTTCGACCCGGTAGGAGGCTACAGGCCGACCTACTACCGTTCGCGTTACTGGAAACGATCCCAACACACGACCGTTTTCTTTCCTTCCTTTCCCATCGACGGCTCAGCCACCTTGGCCTCCGGCGAAAGTTTCGAAGATCCTCGGGGTCTCAAGAAGGCTCTGCTTGGCAAAAAGGATTTGCTGGCCAAAAACCTAACTGGGAAACTTCTTACTTACGGGACGGGACGAAAGATGACCCTACTGGACGAAGAGGAAATCAGAAAGATAGCAAGCAAGGCGATGAGTCAAGGAAAGGGATTTCGTGACTTGATTGTGACTGTTGTAAACAGCAAAATTTTTAACCAGCGTTAAAAACGCCTTTTATTCCGATGCCTAAAAGCAGAAAGCCCTACAAATTAAATTATATTGAAAGGCCAAAAAATCATTGAATATCTGAGTTTAGAAAACAATAATGGGCAGAGAATTATGAATCGTAGAACATTACTAAAAAGTATGGCTTTAGGGGCTGGCGCTTCGTTTGGCTCAGGGCTTTTTCCTGATATCACTAGGGCGGCGACCACAAAGGGCACTCCCAAGCGAGTCATATTCTTTATGCAGAACCAAGGGTTCGCTCCGGGTACTGCAATTCCCGACGGCATGAAGAACAGTGGGTCTTTGGCCAAAGCGAAGTTGCCCGAGCCAATTGAGGCGCTGGAGCCTTTCAAGGAGCGCATGCATATCATCAATGGTCTGCATGGTATGCACACCAGTCCTTCTCATAGTCCTTTCTTTGGAGCCCTAGGCGGCTACCGTGGCGGTGATGGCGTGGCACCCAGTAATTCCACCATAGACTTCGAATTGAGCAAGGTTCTCCCGGAAACGTTGCTTCCTCATTTGTGCA
>CAWVZQ010000390.1:0-3204 GCA_963934405.1 uncultured Opitutales bacterium
CGACCTGCCTTGGGAAAGGTGAAAGACCTATTCGGTTCTCCAGTCCTTGGCGGAGCGATCGTAGAGGCGGACGGTGTTGGAGGGCACTTGAAGGTCGAGGTAGGTCCATGCGGTGGTTGCGTGATGATAAAGGTGGGGGTAGAGATCGGGTCGTGTCCAGAGCCAACCGCTCTTTGCCCGCCAGAGCCAGAGCGCGTTTTCTTCGCCTTCGGAGACGTAGGTCCAGCCTAGGCGATCATGGTAGATCCAAGGGTAACTCCGGGCGTGGAAAAAACCAAACCACGGCAGGTTTTTCCAATGAGCTTCCAGCGAGGTGGCATTTTGGTCGAGGGCTGAGTCTTGCCGAAATTTCCAACCGGGCGAGGTGGCGTGGGCGAGTGAGACGGGAACCTCGTCCGCCTTGAATACGCGGAATAGGGATTCGTCCAGAACCGTCCAGTCTTCGACCGTGCCCGAACGGCGGGCTTGAAGGGTTCGCCGTTCCGTGGATGGGGGAGTGGGCAAGTATTCGACCCCGTAGTTTCCTACTGGTATGCGAATTCCGTCGGCGGACGAGACGAAATGTTTAATTGTTGGGTAGAGGTTTCCCGATAGCGTGGGGTTGGGCCACTCGTACGGGGAGTCGACTTGGTTGACGTCGGCGACTCGGACGCTGTTGTTCGTTCGTCCGATCAGGTAGGAGGCGTCGGTTGCCAGTTCCGAGAGGTTTTCACCTCTGAACAGGCTGGATGTCTTGGCGAAGAGGCCCGACTCGTCTATTCGGTAGACATCGACTCCCGGGGACTGCGAGTTCGATAGACCGACGAAGACGTTGCCTTTTGCCACGGAGAGCGGGCCCGAGGTGTCCGATAGGTCGAGCTCATCGAGGTAGTAGGCGAGAGTGCCGTCGTAGGCGCAAGCGGTCAAGGAGCGACCATAGCGCTCGGTCTCCGGTCTGATCTGGAATTCGCCGGAGTCGTCATCGAGGATGACGGGCATGGGGCGGTAAATACCGATGGAGGTATCTTTGCTTTCCGCGAAAAGGTAGGCTTCTTGGGAGCCTTCTTCCAGTTGGTGTATCCCTGCCAGTAGGCCGGGTAGCGATGCCGGGGCGAGGGTCTTGAGATTCTCCGGGTCCGAAAGGTCGAATCCATGGAGACTGGAGTTTACGTCCGAGTTCACGACTCGCCAAGTATCCTTGGAATCGTAAAGGTGATTAGTGACTGTGGATCCGTACAGGATGCGGTCCTGCAGGAGGAAGGGTTCGCTCCATTGGACGTTGCCCGAGAGGGTGATGCTGGCGTTGGCTTCGTGAACGAGAGTCGATCCCGCCAAGTTTTCCTCGAAGGTAAAGGCGTGTGCCTCGACGGTTGCCGGCCCGTAGCTCGGATAGGGGTACATGACGTCGTCCATCATGACGCTTGATCGCCTGTATTCGTAAGGAAAGTAAGTTTGACCCTGTTTCCCGACGGTAGCCCAGCAAACGGTTTTTTCGTCGAGTATGAAGACCTTCAATTCGGGGCGATAATTATTATTTTTCAGTTTTACCTCAGCGGATGCCAACCTGATTGCGGAACCGTTGGATTCCAAATCGTAGACTTCGGCCACTAGTTTTCCGTTGTTGGCCAGAGCCAGATGAAGCTTCCCTGCATGGACGAGGCTGCCGGCGATTGTGCCCGCGCCGAGGTCCAGCGAACTGATCAGCTCGTCGGGAGTTGCCGTGTTTGTTACGCGCAGCGTGGCGTTTGCATCCTGCGAGGACATTCCCCATCCCCAATAATAACCGCCTTGGTCTTCGATCTGGAGAAGGTGATCGCCTGAATGGTGGAGACGGTCGACCTTCCATGCGAGAGGCATTTGAGCCAAGGGTTTTGGGTTTTCACGGTCGGCGAAATCGGTCACCCGGAGTTCGTTTCCCGAAATCGAGAAAATGCGCATGCCGGTTTCATCGGGGGCTGCCCGGCGTGCTTGGAAGCGGTGGGTGATTTCGCCTCTTGTGACCAGACCAGTATTCGTCACTTCGAGGATCTGCACTTTTTTGACGTACCCTCCTTCTTCCCATGATTGGAAGGGAATCAGGAACAGGTTTTGGGAAGGCAACTGTCCGATAGCCTTTTCGTCGTAGTTGGCCTCACTCCACGAATAGGCCCCTTCTTTCCCCATGAACACCCGATATGCGAGGCGAGGGTTCTCCTTATCGGAAACGTCGAACAGGGAAGCGGTCACCCGTCCTTCTTCCACGCCCACGGCGAAAAGTTGGTCGCCCATTGGCTGGATGTACTCGGACCAACCGGGAACGATCAGCTCGGATACGAGGCGGGGCTTCTTTGGTTTCGTCAGGTCGATGATGAATAGGGGGTCGGTGCGGAGAAAGGTTACGACATAGGCGTAGTCGCCGTCGAAACGAGTGGCGTAGAGGGTTTCCCGTTCAGCCAGTTCCATGGTGCCGAGACGTTTGCCGGATGAGATCTTGAAGTTCTCCAGCAATGAATATCGGTTTCTCCAGTTTCCCTCACGGTAGGCTTGCGAGATGACTGTGAGGATGCCGTTGCGAATGCGGAGCTTGAACTTGTCGAGCACGCGACCACCGGGTTTAACCTCGGTTATCTGTTCGGGGACGCCCGTGAAGCCCGTGAGGTCGAATACGCGAACGAGGTGCTTGTTGTAATAATCGGAGGGGTCTCGAGTGACGACCATCAAGTTGCTGTTTGTGGCGGAGATGACCTGAGGGGCTCCCGCGAGGATTTTCTCATCGATTTTTAGAGGATTGTCGGGGTCGCTTAGGTCAAAAGTGGCGAGGCGCGTACTGTAGGAGAAGGACCAGTTTTGCCATGCCATCTTGTCCTTTTCCCATTTTTCGGAGAGCACGTAGAGTTTGTCCCCGACCATGCGGCTTTCGCGATAAGAGGCATCGAGGTCCAGTCGAGCCACTTCCGAAATTTCCGGACCGTCCAGTTTCAGCACCCTTACTTCCGACGAATATGGCCAGCTTTGGCCGCTTTTTCGGGCAAGCAGGTATGCAAAGTCTCCGTCCTCCGTGACGTACATTTGTTCGCCCGATGCGGGCAGCCTGTGCCGGGCGATCACCTTTGGATCGTTGGGTTGGGAGAGGTCGACCACCTGCAAACCTCTCATCTGGTTAAAGAAATAAAGCCTGTCTCCCGATAGTCGCCAAACATCGGATTCCTGTACGTTGTCCGTGCCGTCGTCCGAAGCTTCGGCGCT
>CAWVZQ010000391.1:0-3203 GCA_963934405.1 uncultured Opitutales bacterium
CAGGCTACCAGTTCAGTACCCTCCCCCCAGGCCAGATGGAACGAATCCTTCTCTTCGGGTAATTCCTCTCTGCTGAATGCAAGCCCAAGGGGTATGCGAAGAACTTCATTTCGTAGAGCAACCGTCTGGTTATATTCCTTTGTGCCGTAATGAACTTGAGTAAACATGTCTTAAATTTCTGCTTTCAATATAACGAATGCCTCAATTCAGGCACGATTATTTCACTCGGAATGGAATCGACAAAGAAGCCTGTAGAAAATGTACTAATTGAATGAGTGACAACCTACTTAAAACCAATGAATTTATATTGCACCGAAGAAGTAAACCGAACCCATGAAACTCTTTCCTGAAACTACTTGGAAGGACACCCCTTGGGCGTGGGTCGGGGAGGAAGCGCTGGTCGACCACCAAACTTGCGCCCGCCTCTGCGTGGCCACCTTGCTTCCCTTCAGAGACGGCCAACCCGACTGGGCTGGTTTTGAGCGCAGCATAAAGTGGATGATCGCCTGCGCCGAGGAGTACCAAATCGAGATCGTCTTCGTGCTAAATGCCGACACCGGATACATCTTCAACCTCTCGACGGAGTTGTACCGGGAGGTCATCCAACGCTTCAGGAACCTCTTCCCCGATCACAAGATCATCTGTGGAACCACGGCCCATGGGGCGGAGGGCGAGACCTTTCAGGCGGACTGGTACCGCCCGCACCTAGAGATCGCTCAGGAATTTCAAAACGTCGAGGTCATGCTGATGACTTCCCGCCAGCTCAACGTCCTCGGGCCCGAAAAAAGGCGGGACGCCTACTTTGCCATCCTCGAGCACGTCGAGGCGCCCGCCATCGTGCATGCCCTTGAACCTTCCTTCGTTTCATGGGCCACACCCTTCGAGCCTTGGCTGCTGCGCGAATTGGCCGGCCACGAAAAAGTGACCGGCGGCAAGATATCCACCTTGGAGGAACCCCACTTCCTCTACTGGACAGCCATGTGCCAAGACCTCGGCCTCGACTTTGCCCCGCACAGCGGCGATGACTACGGCATTGCCTCCGCCATCCGGATGGGCCAACCCAGCCTGATCGGGGCGGGGGTGTCGGCCTGCCCGTTGATTTGCGCCGCAAAGCGCATGTGGATCGAGGACGGGGACGGTCGTTTCGACACCCGGGCATACAAGGTCTTCGAGGCCTTCCAGTCACTGGAGGACGCCGTATTCCGGCTCGACGAGAATGGTAGCGCCGCAGCCTACAAACAAAGTACGGCAGCCGTGCTAGAGTTGCTGGGATTGATAGACTCCCACGAAATTCATCCTGATTGCTCGGACCACCGACCCGCAGGTGAATTGTCCCGAATGAGAGAGGCTCTGTCACGGCCCGTCCGCATGGCGGAAAGCCTAGGTATACCCGGTTTTGAAGGAATTAAATAATCCCATGAAAGAAATGAAAAGCATCCTCATCCTATCACTGGCCTTCATCATCCTTCCCTGCCTCCACGCGGCACCCGGACCGGAACGCCTTGCGTTGTGGAACAATCACGCCCCGATTGGGGAAGGCAAGTTCAAGGAAGAGGACGCTTGGATCCATGTCCACCGTCCAGCCAAGCCCAACGGCGCAGCGGTCGTCATCTGCCCGGGAGGAGGCTACGGCATGCAGGTAATGGGGGCCGAAGGCCACGGCATCGCCCTGTGGCTCAACGGCCACGGCGTGACCGGCGTGGTGCTCCAGTACCGTTTGCCAAGCAGTCGCTCCTTCGTGCCGTTGATGGATGCCCAACGGGCCATTCGCACTGTGCGCTCCAATGCCAAGAAGTGGAATCTCGACCCGAAACGAATCGGGATTATTGGGTTCTCCGCAGGTGGGCACCTCGCCTCCACCGCGGCCACTCGTTTCGACAAGGGCGATCGCAAGGCGGTGAACCCCGTCGATCGCCTCTCCTGCCGTCCCGATTTCTCCATCCTCGTCTACCCCGTCGTGTCAATGGGCAAGCACACCCATCGGGGATCAAAGCGCAACCTGCTCGGCAACGACCCCGACCCCCAAATGGTGGAACACTTTTCCAACGAGAAGCAGGTCACCAAAGAAACCCCACCCATCTACATGGCCCATGCGGTCAACGACCGTCCGGTACCACCGGAAAACAGCCGCATGCTTTACGCCGCCCTGCAAGAAAAGGGAATTCCCTCGGAATACCTCGAGCTACCCGACGGGGGTCACGGACTCAACGGCTACAAGGGACCGAGTTGGGATGCCTGGCAGGCAGGGTCGATTCAATGGCTCAAGAAAATCAAAATGCTCCCTTAAGGGAATGCTTTTGATTGCCGGCCACTTCCCCTACGAACCCATAAACCCCAGAATCTCTTCGACAAAGGAATCCGGGTTTTCCCAGGGAACGCGATGACCCGCTTGGGGTATGATCTGATGCCTCACGATCGGGCAAGAAGCCGCCAGCGTCTCTCCAATTTCGCCATATTTTTCATCTTTTTCTCCGGATAGGTAAAGAACTGGAGGGGCCTGGAGCTTGATAAGTTCAGGCAAAAGATCACGCTGGCGCCCCTTGGAAAAAACCTCGAACAAGCGGGCGGTCTTTTCAGCATCCAACTCTTCCGGATTCCGGGGAACGGGATTGGGGATTGAGCAAAAGACGGGAAGATCGTCCCATTCGGCGAGTAAGCCCTCCATCGGTTCGGATCTGAATCTCTCGGCCCATCGTTCATCTTTTTCCAACTGTAGCTTTTTTTCATTAGTATCGCCCGATCTCGGATCGGCTGAAACGACGATCACTCCGCTCCACAAGTCCGGCCTGGCCAAGCAGGCATGCAAGGCGAGCCTACCCCCGAGTGAATAGCCCATAAGGAAAGTTTTTTCACCTTGGGAATCCCGTTTCACCGTTATGCAAAACTCCTCGGTCCATTGTTCCAAGCCAAGAGAGGGGCCTTCAAACAAGTCCTCGCAGACAAGAGATACGTCCGCACCCTTCGATTCAAAACGATCTTCTATCGGTTTCCAAACTCGTTTGGTCTGCAAGTTTCCATGAATGCAATGAATTTTCATATCGTTGAAGAAGGGTTGTTCTTATAGGCAAGAAAATAGAATTAAAACGCAAAAAAGACCCACTAAAAACTTGAACCTCAACCTTTGGCACATATTTTAAGAAAAAATTCCCATTCTCGAAAATCCTGATGCTTGAACGATCGGCCAAAGCCTCTGCCTCAAGGCG
>CAWVZQ010000392.1:0-3195 GCA_963934405.1 uncultured Opitutales bacterium
TCCACTCTGACCACTTACGCCCGGGGCAACCACTCCTTGCGTTCCGAACGCTATCATTATTTGCGATTCGAAGATGGTTCGGAGGAACTGTACGACCACGAAACGGATCCGAACGAGTGGACGAATTTGGCATCTCGAAAAAAGCTAGTTCCTCTGCTGAAACGTTTTCGCCGAGAGCTTCCCGCGAAGGAGGCTTCCTATCATCCCGCCGTCCGAAAAGGCGCCGTCAACGCTTGGTTCGAGAACCACCTCGCTCGCAATGGAGTGAAGTGATGTTCGTTTAGGATTTAGCCATCGGCCTGTAATAGCTACAGTTTGCCTGTCAATTCGCGTAGACCCTTTAAGTTTTCCCTTAGGACGATTTCCACGTCTCTTGAGGCAACGTGACCCAGAATTCCGATTGGGCCTTCGTAACCGACCTCGAGAATCACCTTCAGCATTTGCGCTTCGTTTGCTCCTCGACCAATAGGGAGAATTTTTTGGAACTGTTGATTTTTCCCGGACATGCCGTTGAGGTTGAGACATAGCAGATAAGGCTTCATTGCTTGAAGAGACTCCTTGAAGTCGTCCACGTGTCCGTGCCCATGATGAAAATTGTAGACGATGCCTACGTTCTTGTGGCCTTGCTCGTGAAGCTCTTGGCACACCGAGACCAAGTTGGCCGGTTCGCCTCCCCAACCTCCGTGGTTGTAGAGTCCCAGCTTGAGTCCGAGTCGCTCGCTCTTCTTAACTAGAGGAAGCATGGACTTGGCCGCGGCATACACCTTGGCTTCTTGAGTAGCGCCCTTGGGCGAACCGAGGGTTTTCCAAATTTGCGGTTTTATTCCGTGCTTCTTGATGAGCGGTTCGAATGAGTCGTGCCAGCTCCAGAAGGCGAAGAACTCGATGTCGCGCTTCTTGTACTCGAGAATCTCCTGTTCGAAGGTGGAGACGTGTTCGCCTCGCCAGTCGTAGGCGATTTTGGTGAATCCTAGACGCTTCGCCATTTCCGCTCGTTCGGCGGGTCCACGTTTCTTGGCGTCGAAGGGAACGATGCACCAAGCGACCAAGTTGTGCTCGGCAAAGACTTTTGCCTCTTCCGCTTTTGCCGGGAGCAGAACGGGAAGAAGGATTGTAAGCAATAGGGAGAGTGCTTTCACAAAAAGAATATCTCCTCCATTATTCCCGATTAATCCGTTACTTCAATGATGGCTTTCAGCACTCCGGTTTCGGGTCTGGTGAGGGAGTCGAAACGTTCGGCGACTTCGTCGAAGGGGACGCGGTGAGTTATCCACGGATCGGTGTTTATGGTTCCGTCCTCGATGAGGCCGATGATCCTCGGGAAATCACCGGGCAGGGCATTGCGGGAGGCGAGAAGGTTCATCTCCTTCCGATGCAGGGCGGGGTGGACGAAGGAGACTTCCTGTGTTGTGATCCCGACGTATACGAGCGAGCCCGTATGGGCTACGTATTCGAGAGCGTTGGACATGGATCGGTTGTTGCCCGTGGCGTCGGTCACGACGTCGAAGAGGTTGCCGTTCGTTATCTCCTTAATCCGATCGAGTTCGGAACCGTCTCCCTTGAAGGTCACTAGGTTTTCGATCCCGTAGTTGTCTCGACAGAAATTCAGTCGCTCCTCCGACATATCCATTATCGTCATTTCAGCACCCGTGAGAAGCGAGAACTCTATGGTGGCGAGCCCGATGGGGCCCGCCCCGATCACCAACACGTGTTGCCCCTCTTCCGGAGCGCCCCTGTCCGTGGCATGGCAACCGATGGCGAGAGTCTCCACCAGCGCCAGTTGCTCGTAGCTTAGCTTATCCGACGGATGCAGCTTGTCGGCCCGAATGAGTGATCTTTCACAAAGGCCACCATTCATCATTACCCCAAACACCTTGAGGTTTTCACAACAGTTGACTTGGCCCTTTGAGCATGCGTGGCATTTCCCGCAATTCAAGTACGGTTCCACGCTGCATCGGTCGCCAGCTTTAATGTTGTCGACTCCTTCGCCGACGGCAACTACTTCTACTCCCAGTTCGTGCCCGGGGATGCGCGGGTAATCGAAGAACGGAAATTTACCCAGGTAGCAACTCACGTCGGTTCCGCAAATTCCCATTCGCGAAGTTCGGATAAGAGCTTGCCCCGGACCCGGTTGTTCGGGCTCGTCGATCTCTATGGCTTTGAATTCTTTTGGAGCTGTAAGTTGTAAGGCTTTCATTGATCTATTCGTGAATGCTTAGTGGAAGCGCTTGCAACAAGCGACTCTCTTTCAAGAAGAAGTTCGACTCGCAATCAAGAAATGATTCCTTGATGATGCAAAGGAAATTGCGGGAATCCTTTCATTCCCTCCATTCATTAAATTATCTAGAACTTTACTTATGAGCATCGAAGCCAAACTTGCCGAAATGAACCTAACGCTGCCGCCCCCTTCTCCCAAGGGCGGCGTCTACCAGTCCATGCTTGTGGTGGGCGACCAAGCCCTCTTTTCCGGGCACGTTCCCGTGTTGGACGATGGCTCCATGCTTACCGGCAGGGTGGGGGATGAAGTGGATTTGGAGGCCGCCCAAGTCGCCGCTCGTCAAGTCGGCCTGTGCATACTCGCCACGGCAAAAGACAATCTCGGTTCGCTCGATCGCATTAAGCGAGTGGTCAAGCTCTTCGGCATGGTGAACTGCACCTCGGATTTCAAGCAGCACCCCCAAGTCATCAACGGATGCAGCGAACTCTTTCGCGATCTCTGGGGAGAAGATCTGGGAGTGGGCGTTCGCAGCGCCGTGGGAATGGGTTCGCTTCCGGGCGACGTCACCGTGGAAATCGAAGGGGCGTTCCAAGTCTAGTTTTAGCTGTTTCAATCTGTTTGATACATGTCAAAGGAGAAAGGGAAATGGTTTAATTTGCGTCGACGTTGGTGGATTCTCGGTGGGGTCTGCTTGTTCTTTTTTTCAGCTATTCTGTTTCGAGCCTCCCTGCTTACGGGTTACGCCAATTGGTTCATCAAGGATACCGCGACCAAGGGAGCGGACGCCATCGTCATCCTTTCCGGAGGGAAGCTCACTCGAGTGCCGAAGGCTTTGGAAATGTGGAAAGATGGCTATTCCGCTTCACTCTTTCTTACGGATCAGAAGTCGGTTGCACCCGAATATCAGCATCTCGTAATTTCAAACTTGGAATTTGCCACCAAGTTTGTCGAAGGCAAGGAGACGAATGCCACCTTTG
>CAWVZQ010000393.1:0-3181 GCA_963934405.1 uncultured Opitutales bacterium
GGTTGATTATCTTGGCGGATGGCATTGGACCGCCAAAGACATTTATCCATTCCTACACGACAACAACACTTCAACATGGCTATGGTTCGATTCAGCCAAGCTAGGAGCAAATGGCACTCGCATGTTCTTCCGTTATCTCAGTGGTCAAACAACGGGGAACTGGGAATCCAGATGAAGCCTAGCGAGAATTCATAGACGGTAAAGACGGGTTCCTTCGGATGCGTTGGTGATTCTACTGCCAACAGAATTTTGCTAAGCAAAGTGGGGTGATTTCATCCTAAACTCGCGACTCTGTCACATTTCATAGAAAACCTATGATACTCGACGACATCTGTTTAACGATTCCACGCGGGCGCAAATACCCAAGACCTAAAGCAATAGAGATTTTTCTTCGCAAAACACGGATAACTGAATTTCATTTTCGGACGGAATGATCCGATGTCTGCATTTAATCTAAAATATCGGTAAAGCAAGGAGAGGCGGTGATAGTCGAAAATGATGTGACATCCGAAAAGACTCGAGCACCAATCAGGGACCGATAGATTTAACCCCTTCAAGTTTTCCCCGCAGTACAGAACGACCCGAAAGAACTGAAGAACTGGAAACAAGATGACCGAGAAACAACAACTCGGTCCTACGCAATCGGAGGAATAGAGCAGATCAAGCGAGAAGTCCACTTGGTCCTATAAACGAACAGGACTTGATAAAGACTATCCCAAGTACAGAACAATTGGAAACGTTCGATTAAAAAACCCTTCGCGTTTCCACGAAGGGTTAATCGATAATGAATAAAGTTTGTCGAACGATTTACTTGATCGGATTTTTTGCATCAAGATAAGTCAGCACGCCACTGCCCGCGACACGCACGATCAGTACACCAGTATCAGATCCAATCAAATCACCATCCTTAGATACATCTCCGGCCGCCTCTTTTCTCCAACCTCCTCCGCCGATTATCACTTGCGGAGCGTAAGTGTAACCGCTACCTGCATGAGTCACGGTAATTCCAGTAACCTTGCCACCGGAAACCGTTGCCGTACCTTTGCCCTGATTATTGCCACCCCCACCAATGAAATAAACTTTCGCGTTTTGACCATACCCTGCCCCGCCTTCACCCGTCGACCATTTGGGAGTACCGCTAGAGGAATCGAAATTAAAACTACGTCTTTTCTTGATGACGACGAAACCAGACCCACTTGCCTCAACCTTGAAGGATTTGTTATGTTGTCGGACTTTCAAACCGTTTCCGGCGGAAACCTCGTTGCGATCAATATCCAATTCCATACTGCCATCCTCATTGATTCTACGACCGCGAATATCATGGAATGTTATAGTGAATCCTGCAGCAGGAACGGTTCCTCCGATCGTCACCTTGCTATAATCAGAAGCATTGGCTTCCGAATAAACAACACTCCCGTTGGCGTTACATGTTTGAATATTCGTGACCGACCCCGTCCCCAAAGAAACATCGCTACTGGACATCGTTCCACCACTGGGAGCCTTTGCAGAGGCAGTCGCGACTCTGGTGATGCCGACGTTAACACCGGCCTTGTACCAATACTTTGTCCAAGTGGAACCAGCGAGAAGATATACATTGTCACCAGTGTCTCCACTGGCATCAGAAGCAGGCTTAAATTTACTATTACCAGTTCCGATACTGGTCGGAGAGAATAATTCGGTAAAAAGAATATCCGTCCCGAAAGGATTATTCATTACAAATTGTTTGCCGGCTGCAGGCAACTGCATTTTTTGGTCGCTAGATACAATAGCGCCATCTGACGACAAGTTAAGTGCGGAATTAGTTCTGCGAGCAATGATGAATCCCTCGTCAGGCCAAACGAGAGTATCATTGGAAGGCGTTCTGGAGCGAATAAGTTGGTTGTACCATCCCTTACCGATACTACCAGCCCCGCCGAAATGATAGTAAGGAGAATAAAAACCGGATGCCATATCCCATAAATAAATGAGATCTGCACTGTAGGCGCTGCCACTGGTAACAAGAGGGGTTTCCGTCCCAAATGTTTCGCCCAACGTGCTGGCTCTTATAATTTCGACCTCGAAATCCGTCTCGAAAATACTGGAGATAGTTTCACTATTGGGATTACTGACTGTAACTGTAGTTGCTGTGTTTGCTGAGATAAGGAAAGACCGTCCCTCGTTGGCGGACCCGCTCTCGGTGACTCGAATTATGTAAGGTCCGCAATCCACCGTTACCTCTGGAACGGTCGTGTAACCAGAGCCTCCAGTATTCGATCCACCGGATACGCTAGCTCCTGTGATCTTACCAAGTGCCACAGTCAAGCTGGCAATAGCCACATCGTCACCAGTATCAGGATCAGCGATTGTAATGGTTGGCGGGTTCGAGTTATCCAAACCGGAACCTTCGGTATTGGTTCCTGAAATGGGATTGCCCGCTTCATCCGTAAGACCTGTGACTGCACCTCCTCCAATTGCCGCCTTCAGGTGAGCGACACCTGCGGCTAAGGCGGATGGGACAAAAGGGTTAATGGGGACGCCATCACTATCGGTGGTTGTCTCGAAGGTAAGGACGTTTCCACTCACACTGGCAACGGCACCTTTATAAAAAGGATCACCGGCAATTCCAATACTGGCTACCTTATAACTGGGAGAAGCAATAGTTCCTGCGTCAACCGACAAGGTGGAAGCCCCGCTCACTTGCGCTACCTCGTCGGCAGCGAGAGAGATGGTGAAAATAAAACCGAGCAGGAAAGGAAATGCGACGGCAAGTGGGTGATTTGTTTTAATCTTCATGGCCATGAAGTGGTTAATGTTAAGAAGCTAGCTTTATCTATATTAGCCAAACTATGCAAAATGATACGTTTTTTTTTAGTAAATTATCAAAGGAAATCTCACCTTGCTTCGTTATGCCTTATAAGTCAATGCCTTACGGATTAAAAAAGTTCTCATTAAATTGCAATTCAATCAGGTTTCGCCAACATCCAAGCTCCCCCGCACGAACACAGGAAATTTGGCCCCCAAGACCAAAGAGCAGGACGTAGGTTACTGAAATCGCGTAGCGCCTCGGGCAGAAAAGTAACCAAGAAGAAATAAAACATTGAGAAACAAAGAGCGATGCCGGCGTTGAGCATGGTTTCTCGACGACCAACCCGGAGGGACAAAGGCAATGCCATAATCGCCAAACAAATGGGAGAACATCCAA
>CAWVZQ010000394.1:0-3180 GCA_963934405.1 uncultured Opitutales bacterium
CGTCGAAGCCGTGTTTCTCGGGCACCCCGGTGGAGTCGCGTCCGCCGCAGCCCCACTTACCGAAGCCGCCGGTGGCGTAGCCTTGCTCCTTGAGGACGGAGGCTATGGTGGGTTCGCCCGCCCGCAGGGGGGTGCCGCCGTCGTTGGCCCGGACGGAGGCGTGGCCTGCGTGCTTGCCTGTCATCAGGTTGCATCGCAGCGGGCCGCACACGGGGGAGCCGGCGAGAGCCTGGGTGAAGCGTATGCCTTCCTTGGCGAATTTATCGACGTTGGGTGTTTTGATGTACGGGTTCCCCATGTGGGAGAGCTCGTAGTAGGCGAGCTCGTCGGACATGATGTACACAACGTTGGGCTTCTTCTTGGCGGCGAGGCAGGTCGCGGCGCTCGCGAGCAAAAGGAGGAGGATCGTTGGGAGTTTCATGGCGTTTGGTTCTTGGTGGAAAGGTCGATGAGGGTGAGGTTGCGAAACTTTATCCAGCCGGCGTGGCCCTCGGCACCGTAGGTCTGAAAGGCGATGGAGCCGGCTTCCTGTAGGTCGGCCCGCGGCTTAGGGTCGGTGTAGTCGACGATGGGTTGGTCGTTCAACCAGGCCCGTATCCGATTGCCGACCACGAGGAGGCGTACCTTGTTCCATTGGCGGGGTTTGCGTATCTCGTCCTTTTCGTCTCCCTTGTCGAGCCATTCCTTGAGGTGCAGCCCGACGTATTCCCCGGATGTTCCGCGCCCAAGGTTCAACTGGTAGGGGGGCCCGAGTCGTTTGGTCTTGGAGCGCCTGAAATAGATGCCGCTGTTGTACTTGCCATGCTCGTCGATCTTGTACTCCAGGCGCAGGTCGAAGTCCTTGTAGCTTCCTTTGCTGATTAGTATGCCGCTGCGCTTGGGGTCGCCGTCCTGCCCGCCCACGATGACGCCACCCTCGACCCGCCACTCGGCCTTGCCTGCTGGTTCCCATTGGCTGAGGTCCTTGCCGTTGAAGAGGAAGCCTTGTTCGGCGTTCGCTCCGACGCAGAAAGCAGGAGTTAGAAAAAGGAGGATGCTAAAGGTTCTTATATACATGCTTTGGGAATTGAAGACTCACGAGGGATCGCACTTGCGATGCCTCAGCCAACCCAAAGTTATCCCATCATGCAATTCTGATTCTCAATTAGGAAGGATTTCAAGGGTAGGATCCTTCCCACCGTACTGAGACCAAAGGAGTTTTTTCGAAAATATGAAAGTTCTCTCGCAGGGGAGCCAATAAATCAGCTGTTTGAGGTATTGGCCGAACTCGAAAAGATTCTTTCGGAGTGTTTACTTAGTTAGGATTTCCACAATAAAATACATGGAGACACATAATCCGATCACTATTGTTGGAAGCCTTAACATTGTTCCTAATCTGCTGATAAGGAAGTCAGTTTGCATCCATTCAAATCTATTGTTTTTCATGCTTATCAATGAAGTTCCCAAAGGTTTTTTAAATTATCTCAGATTGTCATATCCGGCTTTACCAAAATGGCAAAACCCGGTCTGTTCTTTCAGCTTAGCCGAACAGCGGAAGGGAATTGCCGTCGCATATGGGTAACGGGCGATCATCGCGATCCATTATCATTTGGCGGTGATCGATTCCTAACGCATGAAAGATAGTGGCGTGCAGGTCTGGCGGCCCGCATGGCTTACTTGCAGGCTTTGCCCCGATGGCGTCGGAACTGCCGTATATCTGACCGCCTTCAATTCCTCCGCCAGCGAAGGCGACCGAATAGCAGTCTGGAAAATGGTCGCGTCCTGCACCGCCGTTTATTTTTGGGGTGCGTCCGAACTCGGTCAGCAGGACGACCAAGGTCTCTTCCAGCATGCCCCGCGCCTTCAAGTCTCCGATGAGAGCCGTGGCCGCTTGGTCAAGAGGGGGGAGCATCTTGTTCTTGAGGCGGTTGAAGTTGTCGCCATGGGTGTCGAAATGGTCGCCCTTGGACCCGTTGAGGTCTCCCGCGGCGCAGTACACGGTAGATACGGGGACTCCCGCTTCCGCAAGTCTGCGCGCCGTAATAACGCTCTGACCGCAAATGTGCATGCCGTAGGTCTCCCTAGTCTTCGAGGATTCCTTTTCCAGGTCGAAGGCGTCTCGAGCCTTGGGGCTGAGTAGCATATCGAGTGCTTGCTCACGCGAACGCAGAACGGCTTTGCTCTCTTCGTGCTCGGTTGCTTGTAGTCCATCCTCCAGTTGGCGAAGCAAGCTGCGTCTTCCGTCCAACCGATCTATATTCAAGCCCTCGGGTAAATCCAATTCCACGCGGCCGGAAGACGGTGATTTTCCGTCGTACTCGCGAAGTTTTTGCCCCGCGGGACGCAACACCACCGGGTCTCGACCGAGGCCCAGAAATCCGCCGTCTTGTCCGTTTGCCACTCCGCCGTCGAAGAGAGTGTAGGGTAGGGAAGCGGCACCGGGTACCGGACCTCGCCCATCTCCCAGAGCTTCCCATATCAAGGATCCGATACAGGGCCAATCGTCTCGCGATGCGGGCCAGTTGCCTCCGAGGTTAGGCGGTTCGTGCCCCGTCAGGTTCCAGTAGGCTCCCGATCGATGACTAGGCGCGTTGTGATGGGCACTCCGCACGATAGCCCATTCCTTCATCATTCGGGCGAACCCGGGGATGTGTTCGCCCACGCGGATTCCCGGTACGGCGGTGGGAATCTCCTTGAATTGCCCGCGAATGTTGGATGCCGCGTTTGGCTTCATGTCGAAGGTGTCGAGGTGGCTCAAGCCACCCCATGCGAAAAGCACGATACAGGATTTAGCTTTGCCGAAACCGTGGGACGCTTCGTTATTTTGCCTTTCAGCAGATTGCGAACGCAAAGCCAGAAATTCGTGCAACGCCAACCCCGATACGCCCAACTTCAAAAAATTTCGCCGACTCCACCGATTCATTCAACGGGATAATCTTCTCTGAAATAAGCGATTCGTCAACGAGGTATGCCGCCGATTCCGAAATCTTGTGAACCAACCCCGCTATAGTTTCGGAAATTCTGTGGAAGATAGCAACTCGTCCTATTCCTGATTCAGAAAACCGATTATTCTCAGAAGATCCGCTGCGGGAATCTTTTGAATGAAACTCATTTTAGTTCTTTTGAAATAAAACACCTTTTGTTTGCCCGCGTTATCCACCCAGAAGCATTGCCAGCGTTCGTTTCCCAGTTGGTTGAGTT
>CAWVZQ010000395.1:0-3175 GCA_963934405.1 uncultured Opitutales bacterium
GCAGTTCGCGAACCGGTTCGGATCGAGTTGCGAACTTTTGCTTGTAATCGAGATGTCCGGGCAGGAAGTCAACCGAGCGACCCGCGGCATGGGATGCAGCCAAGTTGTGGACGAGTAGTTGCTTCCCAGGGGAATGTAATTTCCAATCTTCGTCGTAGGCTAGATTGTGTAACCCGTACGCACTTCCGTTTTGCCAGAGCAAGCCCAGTTCCCATGCTACGGCAAAACCCTCGACGCGCAGGCAGGAGGCGACCGCCCTGCCCTTTTCCGCCAAAGCAGGCAACAACTCGAAGAAGAACGCTCTTTTCCCGCGAACCGAGTAGAGCCCCGCGATGGCAGCTCCTTTCCACGAGTTTACCTCTACCAAGCACGTTGCGGGCAGCATCGACCGAATACCGTCCGGATCCGAATGCCTTTCGAAGGTAACGCCTCCGAGATCCAATAGCCTTCGCTCCGAGTAGCGCAGGCTCTTTTTCGACTTGGCTCCCAGCCTGTCGCTCAGGTATTCATCGAAACTGGGAAAAGAGTTCAGGTCGGCCAGGCAGGTTTTTCTGGCAATGCGCAAAAGGCACGGGGCCTTGCTTTCGGCCAATACCGGAGCAAGATAGTTGCTCCAGAAAGAATCTCTCAGCAGCGAGGTCCAAATGAAGTGATAATCTCCGAGCAGACCATGCACCCCCTTTACCAAGGTCGGAATCGCTTCCGGAAACCCCAAGGGGTCGAAGTAGTTCGCCTCGTTGTTGAGATAGGGCCAGAGCCCTTTCGCACCGATTATCCCCTTTTTTTCGACGAAAGGCCAAAAGGCCCTCAATAGTCCGTTGCGATCTCGAACAATCGCGGCAAATGGTTTTTGTTCCTTGTTCGACCACTTTAGCCAACAGCGAAGCCACTCCGGAGAAAAATAAGGGTTTGGGTTTTCCAGCGAAGAGAAGAGAGTCTCTATCTCCGATTCCAGACCCGCCCACTTGTCCTCTACGCGAACGGTCGAAAAGCAAAGGTCGGAAGAACCATCCTCAACCACGACGCCTTGGGACATCGGAGAGTCTGGCGAAGAGAGGCGTTTCGCCTCGCTTAAGCGTTGAAGTTGTCGAAATCCTCAAACTCGGCACGGAACCCACCGTCCACGCCTCGGCAAAGAACGGCAACGGCATCGTGCGAGTGCAACGACTCGAAATGAGAACAGACCACGCGAAAATCAACGATGCGCGAATCATCGTCCAATTGTTCGTACAGAAGGCGAGCCGCATCCTCAACGAACTTTACGTAGGCTCCGTTAAGTTCGGCGAAGGCTTGTTCATCCTCCCGCCTCACCATCACCTGTGTTTCCGTGCGAAGAGCAGCTAGACAAAGGTCTCTGAGTTCAAGGAGGGAAAGCTCCTTGTCCGGATGTATTTCCACGCTCACTCTAGCACGGCTGCGCTGGGAATGTGGAATGGCCAGCAGATCCCGATGTTCCCGAGCGTGCTCGGAAAGTTCGGAGGCGCAGGGGCATGCGGAGGAATAAACGAAGTCGAAATGTACGATCTGGCGAAAGCGGTCCGCCAAATCAATAATTCCCTCGAAAGAGCAATTGTAGTATTGGATGCCGCGCAACCCGCTGCGCAGGCTTTCCTGTTCCATGGGGTAGGAAAAGGCGGTTTTCAATCGAGCTTCCCGCGAATCGAGGCGATCCTTGTAGACGCGAAGCACTTTGCCGAGCACTTCCGGGGAGAAGGTCTCGTCTTTGAAATCATAGAAGGTTCGCATTATGCGGGACATGTTGATCCCCTTCTTGTCGGCATCCAAGCTTACCGTTCCCGTCACCTTGGTTTCCAGGCACAAATCCTCGCCGTCGGGCCCTACGTAGCGAAGCGGCAGGCGAAACCCCGAGATGCCCACCTGCAAAATGGGTACGTTGGCGCCCTCCATGCCAGAGGCACCGCTGTTTTGGACGTCGGGAAGTGAGGCGTGGTACTCGGGAGTGACCTCGAAGTTCTCGTCGTACTCGCGACGAATCTTGCTTCCTTTTTGGGCTTCGGGTTCCATTTCAGCTAATTCAATTGGATTTTCAGGAAAAAAGCAAACTCACTTGGCCTTGCCTTGATTGGCTACGGCTTCCATCGCCTTGGCCACTGCCTCGGGATCTCCAAGATAACGACGGTCCAAAGGCTTCAGGTCGGCATCCAAGTCATATACTAGAGGCATGCCCGTGGGAATGTTTAGCCCCACGATGTCGTCCTCGGACACTCCGTCCAAGTACTTGACCAAGGCCCGAAGCGAATTGCCATGGGCCACGATCAGCACGCTCTTGCCCTCTTGCACCACGGGAGCAATCGTATCCTGCCACAAGGGCATGAAACGATCCACGGTGTCCTTCAGGCATTCCGAAAGGGGGAGATTCTCCGCAGGCAGGTTGGCGTATCGCCTGTCTTTGCCCGGATGCCGCTCGTCGTCAGGATCCAGAGCGGGAGGGGGTATGTCGTAGCTTCTGCGCCAGATCAGCACTTGGTCCTCGCCGTGCTTGGCCGCGGTCTCCGCCTTGTTCAGCCCTTGGAGGGCTCCGTAGTGCCTCTCGTTCAAGCGCCATTCCCGATGCACGGGCACCCATGTTTGGTCCAATTCCTCCAGAGCCAGCCACATCGTGCGTATCGCCCGCTTGAGCAGCGAGGTGTATACGACGTCGAAGGCAAAGCCCTCGTCCTTGAGCAATCGGCCCGAGCGCCTGCCCTCCTCTTCGCCCTTGGCGGTCAGGTCTACGTCGTGCCAACCGGTGAACCGGTTCTCTTGGTTCCATTCGCTTTCGCCGTGTCTAAGTAATACTAGCTTGTGCATCTGTCTTCAGTTTGAATTGGGGTATATAATACCAAACCCCGGGGGTAATCGTCACGCTTAAAGAAAAAGCCTCCCGAGGTTCGAACCCTCGGAAGGCGTAATATAAAATCTCGAAAAATACGGATCAGTCCCTGCCTGTAAGAGCCATCAACATCTGAAGAATGTACCAGAACATAAGGGCCACGGCCGAAAACAAGGCCAAGGACGCCGCCACGTGCTGGCTTGGGTGGTAGTGGTGCATTATGTTTGAAGTCGTGTACAACACCGAGCCGGCCGCAAAAAGAACCATCACGGAAGAGAACACCAATCCCAGAGAAAACCCGAAGATCATGCTGCAGACGATGAATCCCATGGCCACGAAGAA
>CAWVZQ010000396.1:0-3167 GCA_963934405.1 uncultured Opitutales bacterium
ACACCTACTGAACCGAGACTGCCTTCAACCGTTTAGCCTCCGATAGACAGCCCAACGCTCCGAGGTTTTGCCTGCTTTTTTTACGCCCCGCCGACTCAGCAGGCGTCGGCCGACATGGACGTGCAGCACTTAGGCTGCAAGCGCTTCAAGCTCAGGCTCGAAGCTGATGACGTTAGATTCGCCATGTAGTGTTTTTGACGCATTTTTTACGAGGCCAAGCATCATCCTCGGTACGCAACCGAATCTTCCAAATCACAGTCGAATCCGGAACACCCCCAACAAACTCTCAAAGAACACCTCTATATTTAGCCTAGATTAGTAATTAGGTCAAGAATTCGAGCTAAAATTGAATAGTGGATTGGTTTCTTTTGTCGCGGAGAATAGACTGGATTTCCCGTTGCCTCCTTGGGTTATTTCCCTATCATGTTTTTTTCATTTCAAGTGACTGATTTAAAAGAAACGAGGACCTCCAAACTTCCCTACTTCAACCGTGAGTTGAGTTGGCTTGCGTTTAACCGACGGGTATTGGAGCAAGCTTTTTCGGATAAATATCCTTTGTTGGAGAGAATTCGCTTTCTTTCCTTCGTTAGTTCCAATTTGGATGAGTTTTTCGAAATTCGAGTGGCGGGATTGCTGCAGCGCATAGACTCGGGGTCGATGAAGCCTAGTTTCGACGGTATTCCTCCGCCTGAGCTTTTGGACAAGATACGACTCGCGGCTTCTTCAATCGTCGAAGACCAACACAAATGCTGGCGCGAGGTGCTGCAACCTAAGTTAAAGAAGGAGAAAATAGTTTTTAAGACGGTGGAAAGCTTGACGCCAAAGGAATCCGTTTGGCTTAAGAACTACTTTCGCCGCGAGGTCTATCCCGTGCTGACGCCTCTGGCGATTGATCCCTCGCATCCATTCCCTCTCATTCACAATAAATCGCTGAACTTGATCGTTGCTTTGCGCAATCCACGAAAAAAGAGCAGTGGGCAGCTTATGGCAATTGTGCCTGTCCCGCGTATTCTTCCGCGATTGGTCAAGGTTGAGGGTGGGGCCAAAGGTTCCGACTCTTTTCTTTTTCTTAGCGACATGGTTCGTCATTTCGTGGGGTCGCTTTTTCCCGGTCACAAGGTAACGGGAGCATGGGCCTTTCGAATAACCCGAAACAGCGATTTATACGTGGACGAAGAGGAGGTGGAGAATTTACTTCGCTCGATTGAGGATGAATTGCACAACCTCCGGAAAGGAGCTGCCGTTCGGTTGGAGATACGGCAGGACGTCGATGAGGAAATCCTTCAGTACCTTCTCAAATCCATTAAGTTATCGCAAAAAGAGGTTTATCTGATCGATGGTCCCATAAATCTTTATCGTTTGATGAGCTTGCCCGATGCAGTCGATCGTCCGGATCTCAAGTTCGAACCTTTTGTTCCTCGGGTTCCGAATGTCTTTACGAGTCGTGAAACTATGTTTGAATCGATCCGAGAGTCTGATTTCCTCTTGCATCACCCGTTCGATTCCTTTGCTCCGGTCGTTGATTTTTTGAGGCAAGCCGCGGATGATCCTCAAGTTTTTGCAATTAAGCTCACGCTCTATCGCACCAGTGGCGATTCTCCGATCGTCAATGCCCTTATGGCTGCCGCTTTAAACGGAAAGCAGGTAACGGCTTTGGTTGAACTAAAGGCTCGGTTCGACGAGGAGGCCAATATCAATTGGGCACGTAGGATGGAAGAGGTCGGGGTGCATGTTGTGTACGGTCTTGCTGGTTTGAAAACTCATTGCAAGTGCTGCTTGGTTGTACGAAGGGAAAAACGCGGACTGCGTCGTTATGCACACTTGGGCACCGGGAATTATAATCCTGTGACAGCCCGATCTTATACTGATTATAGTTTCTTTACTTCAAATACGAGTCTTACCTCGGATGTTGCCAAGCTTTTTAATACTCTTACCGGGTACAGCCGAACGCCCAAATTCAGTAAGCTGTTGGTTGCTCCCTTCGATCTCCATACCAAGATTTTGGGGTTGATTCAAACGGAAGCCAAGAATGCAAAAGCAGGCACAGACAGCCGAATAATCGTCAAGGCGAACAGCTTGATCGATCCCATGACGATAAACGCGCTCTACGAGGCTTCCCAAGCTGGGGTTCGCGTGGATTTGATTATTCGCGGCATTTGCGGGCTGGTTCCCGGAGTGAAGGGGCTCAGTGAGAATATTCGTGTTCGTAGCTTGCTTGGTCGCTATCTTGAGCACAGTCGAGTGTACTACTTCGAGAATGGAAAAGACAGTCCCCTGGTCTTTCTGGGAAGCGCAGACTGGATGCCGAGGAACTTCTTTAATAGGGTGGAAGCTATTTTTCCCATTGAGAATCTTTCGTTGGCTCAAAGAGTGATCGAGGCATTGCATGGTTACCTTGGCGACAATGAATATGCTAATTTGTTGAAGCCCAACGGTACATACTCGCTTGCCTCTCGCCGAACGGGCCAAAAGCCATTCTCGATACAAACTGCTTTGAGTAGGGCTAACTCTGATTAAGACCGACTAAAGCAGATCAGTTTTTTTCTGAGCCACGAGAGAACCCGAGGATAAGGGCAAAGGAAACGAGAAAGATTCCTAATCCCACAACCGGATCTCTAACAAAGCAAAGCAACAGTCCCAGAACGAGAACTGCAGGTGCAAGAGGACGACGCCAGTCGAACTTCATGCAAAAGGAATTAGTTGACCCGGAAGGGAAGGGCAAGAGGCGAATCAATGCCGCCTCCCGGAGGTCTACCAACATTGCCCACGGAACGACATACCTGGAGCACTAATTTGTCTAAGGTGGGGTTTCCTGATCGGCGAACGATTGCTGGGGATAGAATGACGCCGCCGGAAGAAATTCGAAACTGAACTTTAGCTTCTCCGCCGTCCCTCAATCCGGCTTGGGCCTGTAATCTTTGCCAAACAGCTTCCAGTTGGGCTTTGACGGAAGAAAGGTACCTGTTCAATTCATTCGGGTTTACTGTGGTGGACGCGGTTTGAGGATTGGCGAACTGGATGTCGGGGATGGTGAAGGCGCTTGCATCAATTCTGACCCTCGGTCGCGGTTTAGGTCGTTTCGGAGCAGTTTGGGGTTTCGCGGTGGGTATCTTGTGAGTTCTTTTAAAATCAGCCAACGAAATTGCCTTTGGCTTTTCGGGTTTCGG
>CAWVZQ010000397.1:0-3165 GCA_963934405.1 uncultured Opitutales bacterium
ACTTTGCCACGATGGATTCCATCTCGGAGACATGTTCTTCCATCGAAGCAAGAAGCCTGAACTGGGCGCGGGCTCGTTGGAGGTTGTGCCCGGGCCGTTTTACTTTGAAGTAGATATCGCCCTCTAGGTAGTCTGCGAGAAAACGCAAAGCCAATTCGTAGGTAAGGACTTGTGGGGCGATGGCCAAGTGATCGACCTCAAGAGGGCTGAGAAAACAGTTGGTCGCGTCAAGGTACCCCTCAACAAGAGCCTCGAAGATTTCGGGCAAAAATTGAATCCTGTTTACGTCAGGCTCATCTTCCTGAGCTGAGCAAGCAGCCGTCCTTACAAGATCACCGAAATCGTGTAATGCACAACCGGGCATAACGGTGTCGAGATCGACGACACAGATTCCCTCGCCGGTTTTCTTATCGAGCAAAACATTGTTAAGCTTTGTGTCGTTGTGGACGATGCGAACGGGAAATTTTTCTTCGTTGATGGCATCGGCCAAAGATTCTCGAGCTATTGCAAAAGTTATTAGATCACGAACTTCGTTGGTTCTCCCAAAGGGATCTTCAGTCACAACTCTGCGAAAGTCATTGAAACGTTTGCGAGTGTTGTGGAAGTCGGGAATAGTTTGAAGGAGAGGGGAGCCAGGAAGGTCGGCAAGTTGTGCTTGAAATTCTCCGAAAGCTTTGGCCGCCTGATAAGCTTGGCGTGGGCTTTCCGGAATTTCTGCCGACTCTCCGCCATCTATGTATTCCATCATCCTCCAGTAATTACCGCAGGAGTCTTGTGCGAACGGTCTGCCGTCTTGAGAGTGAACCAACCGCAGACTGCGGCGTGGCGTTTGATCGACGGAGAGCTTTTGGCCAAGGTGCTCGGTAACTCGCGAGAAATTCTCCATAAGGCCTTCAGGATCCTTGAAGACCTCGTGGTTGATCCGCTGAACGGTGTATCGAGTTACGGTCCCGCCCTTTTCGCACGAAAGCAAAAAAGTGTCGTTAACGTTTCCGTTGCCGTGAGGAACAGTGGAGGTTGGGTATCCCTCGAGGCAAAATAATTGGCCGACTTCGTCGGGTAAATGATTCATGCTGTTTTTGAAAGCTATCTAAAGCATTCAAAATTACGGCAATTGGTCAACGATCGACTTTACCCTTTTGGAGATCAGGGGTTACACCGAGAAAAGGCTTCGATGGCTTCGTATTCGGCGAGACCGAGATGATCGTAGGTTTCCGCCAGTCTTCGATCGGCGGCTTCTGCTTGTTGCCATGCTTCAAGGGAGGTACGGCCGGTGACGGGAGTCTGGCTTCGCTGAGAGCGGTGCTGGTAAATCCCCTTCACTTTGTTGGCCAACTCGTCAGGGCTTAGAGGAACCGCCATATCGATAGCCTCCACAGACCATTCTCGCTCGTCGCCTCGATAACTCCAGCAACGGCAATCTTTTGTCCAATCCTCGTTCCGTAGAAGCTCGAAGGCCTTTTGAAAACAGGAATAACAAACGGCTTGCACGGTCGTTGGTTCAGACAAAACACCGGTAACGTAAATTTGGTGAGGCTGAATTTGTTCTAGAAGATCTCGCACGAGAACGATGTCTTCTTCCCGAGGCTCAAAACTACGAAAACGGCCGTTTTCGTAAAATGGCAAATTGAGAAAACGGATTTGGGAGGAATTCACGCCACAAATTTCCATTGCCGCCCTCGCCTCCCCTCGGCGGACAAGACCCTTGAGCTTTCGTATTGCCGGGGAGTCTTCTCCGAAAGCTTCTCTTCCCGCTAGGTCAGCTTTGACCTGAAGGGCAAAGGAGGCTTTTTCGGAAGAATCCGACTCATCCAAATCCAGCATGATATCGACCGCTTTTTGAGCTTCACCGTCGGGAACAGACAAGTTGCCCGAAGTCAGGTAGGCAACAGTTACCTCGTGACCTTGATCGACGAGTCTGTGCAGGGTGCCTCCTAGGCCCAACGCACCGTCCTGAGGGTCTGGGGCAAGGGCAAGCACGCGCTTCGGGTGCGGTTCTGCACGTTCAGGCCGATGGGAATCGTCTGCGTTAGGTTTCCCTCCCGGCCAGCCGGTGATGGTATGTTGCACCTCATTAAAAACTCGAATATTCAATTCATATGCAGAACCTCGCTCGGTGAGAAGGTCTGCGAGTCCGTGTTCGCTGTAATCCTCATCTAACAGTTTCAGGATAGGCTTCCCGAGGTGGGAAGAAAGCCAAGCAACTGATCGACGCGTTGTCCTGTCGGTCCATTCGACAGGGCCAACGAGCCAAGGGTTCTTCTTGCGCGTCAGCTCCCCAGCAGCCGCCTCATCGGCGAATGCCCGAATGCCTTTGTGTTCTTGCAAGAAACTTGCTGGGAGGGCATCCGACACAGGTTTTTCGACTGCCTTTGCGAAAACCTCGGCCTTAGAGTCACCCCATGCAAGAAGGATTATTTTTCTGGCATCCAGAATTGTGGCCACACCCATCGTTATTGCGTAGCGAGGGACATTTTCTTCACCAAGAAAATCTCGAGCGGCATCCTTGCGCGTTAAGGAGTCAAGATGTACCAGACGCGTACGGGAGTCGCGGCCGGAACCGGGTTCGTTGAAGCCAATGTGTCCCGTTCGCCCTATCCCAAGAACTTGAATATCAATACCACCAGCTTCCAGGATACGCTCTTCGAACGCCTTGCAATAAGCGAAAACATCTTCTCGCGGAACCTTGCCATCGGGGACTACCGTGGCATCTGCGGGGATGTCTATAAGAGAAAAAAGATGACGATCCATGAACGCGGCATAGCTTTCTGGATGCTCTGGTTCTAGGCCATGGTATTCGTCTAGGTTAAATGTCAGTACCTTCTTAAAGCTAAGTCCCTCATCCTTGTGGAGACGTACCAGTTCACGGTAAACGCCTATTGGCGTGGAGCCTGTTGCGAGACCTAGTACGGCGTGCTGTCCGTCTGCATTTCGTGAACGGATCAAGTCGGAGATTTCGCGTGCCACAAGTTCGGAGCCATCCATCGAAGAGGAACATATGGTAGTCGAAATGCGTTCAAGCTGTCTAGATTCCTTTGTATTCTTGTTCATGTGAATCAGGAGAATGTGGTGAGGGAGGTCATTGGTTTGAAAGATCAAAACAATTACTTGAATGCAGAGACATGCAAATCAGAAAATGCACCAAATGAAAACCTAAAGACAGTT
>CAWVZQ010000398.1:0-3165 GCA_963934405.1 uncultured Opitutales bacterium
GATAGGCATAGGCGGCATCGGCCGATTGATGGCACCCTTTTTCGGTGGGCTTTCCCGAGCTTCGTCCGTAACCGGGGTAATCGTAGGCGAATATGGAAAAACCAAGATCCCGCAGGCTCTCCAGATACTCGCGGCAATGGCCGATGTCCTCTCCGTTCCCGTGACTGAATAGGATCGTGACCGGGTTTTCCGCCTGTTCGTTCTTCAGATGGATGCAGGCAATGCTTTCTCCCGAGGCTGTTTGCAGGTAGAGGTCGGCCTCCTCCTTATCATAGGACGGAGGTGGTTTCGGGAAAATCATTCCATCTGAAAAATAGGCGGCGAACAGGCACAACAGGCCATAACTCGCAACGATCAAGATCGCGATACGAAGGAATGGAAGGTTGGTGAGGTTGGAGAACTCGGCTAGCATTTTGGATTGTCTTATTAAGCTCGATGGGAGAAACTGTCGACACGCAAGAATGGATTTTCTTTTGCCCTAAAAAATAATGAAGATTTGTTGTATTGGAGCCGGCTATGTTGGTGGTCCTACCATGGCCATGATTGCTCGGCAATGTGAAGACATCACCGTAACGGTGGTGGATATCAACGCCGAACGCATCGCTGCGTGGGAATCGGACGAGCTACCCGTGTTCGAGCCGGAGCTTTTGGAAACCGTTCAGGCTGCGCGTGGACGCAATTTGTTTTTCTCCACGGACGTCGAGACGAACATACGGGAAGCCGACGTCATTTTTATCAGCGTCAATACCCCGACCAAGACTTACGGCGTAGGTTCCGGTCATGCGGCCGACCTGCGTTACGTTGAGATTTGCGCCCGCAGGATCGCAGAGATCGGAGGTGGGGATAAGATCGTGGTGGAGAAGTCGACCGTTCCCGTGCGGACCGCCCACATGGTAAAGGAAATTCTAGGGGCTGCCCAAAACGGTTTCGAGTATCAAGTCGTATCCAATCCCGAATTCTTGGCCGAAGGTACTGCGATCCGCGACCTTGAAAATCCCGACCGTGTTTTGATCGGTGGTGAAACCACACCCGAAGGGCAACAAGCAGTAACCACCGTATCCGGGATTTATGAACGCTGGGTAAGCAAGGATAGGATAATAACGACTAACCTCTGGTCTTCCGAATTGTCCAAGTTGACGGCCAATGCTTTCCTTGCCCAGCGGATATCGAGTATCAATGCAATCTCCGCGCTTTGCGAAGCTACGGGAGCGGACGTCGACGAAGTGGCCCGAGCCATTGGCGCCGATTCCCGAATTGGTTCCAAGTTCCTGAAAAGCTCAGTTGGTTTTGGTGGTTCCTGTTTCCAGAAGGATATTCTCAATCTTTCCTACCTCTGTAGCCATTTCGGACTGCCCGAGGTGGCCGCCTATTGGGATCAAGTCGTGTCCATGAACGACTTCCAGAAGAGCCGTTTCGTCAATCGTATGCTTGAGGCCATGTTCAATACGGTTTCGGGCAAGCGGATAGCCGTGCTTGGCTATGCATTCAAGAAGGACACGAACGATTCTCGAGAATCGCCTGCCATTGATATTTGTCGCCACTTGCTGGAGGAAAAAGCCTGTCTCAGTATCTACGATCCCAAGGTGCCGGAAGCTGAAATTTTCGAGACTTTGGGTTTGTCCCAATCGGATGCGGAGAATTCCTCAAGTTCCGATGCCGTCGTTACCTGTTGCTCAAGTGCCGAAGAAGCCTGCGAAGGGGCTCATGCCTTGGCCATACTTACGGAATGGGATGCCTTTCGCGGTCTCGATTACGCGGCTATATACGATTCAATGGTCAAGCCGGCTTTTGTCTTTGACGGTCGCAACCTGCTGGACTTGGAAGCTTTGAGGGAAATCGGTTTTCAAGCATTCGGAATTGGAAAGGGCTAGGACCTAAGTCTTATCTAGCCAGCGCATCCCTAAGTAGGTTGGCGCTTTCTTCAAGTCCTCCCGGTCGAGCCCGTTCAAGCCAAGTTTCTCGGTAGCGATCGACGAGGTCGCGATCGGAGCAGAGAACATCGGCGGATTCTTTCCCAAGCATAGCCAAACCTTTGCTTAGGGCATGGGAGGAAAGATCCAAGCCGAGCAAGAGTTCGCGAGCGGTGCCCCCCGAATTGCCTTGTTTGCCTGCAAGGCCCTCTAGTCGTGGTCGGAGAATTGACAAAATCTCTTGAGCCGTTCGGAGCTTTTCCGCAGGGTGATCGACTTGGAGGCGGTCGGGAAGCTTTTCGGGTTGATCGGCGAATAGGAGTAACCAAGGGAGACTGGCGTTGACGATTTTCGGACCAAGGGCGAGGTCCAGTTTCCCTAGCTCGACGAGGACCTCGGAGGGAGTTTCGGTTTCGTTCGGGAACAGAAATTGATCGAGGATTTGGGCGAGTTTTCCCTCGGGGTTGGATGTTTCGTTCCAAGCCAATCCTGCTGCATTTATTAGGGCCGGGTAAAAGGAGGACCAAGGCTGGTGGTTCCCGCAGTCCCCCCAAGTTGATAGGAGTATGCCCGATGCGTTGTGAGCCAGGCCCGCTTCGGTTGCCGACCTTAGGTTGGCCAGGGCGTTCGTCAGGCGCCCCGTGAAACTTCGCCAAGTGGCCGAGCCGGGAGCCAAGTAATAGGAAAGTTCACAATCTGCGAGGGTTTTGGCTTGTTTTTCGAAAGGGTGTTCGGCTTCATATCCCCAGATTACAGGAGATGCCGATTTTGGAACATGGGAAGCGTTTTCTGGTTTTTCCAGTAGGATGTCGGCCCAAAAAAGCATTTCACGATCGTGTTTCTCGACCAGTTTTCGAATGCCGTCGAGGTGTTCCAAGTAGACGGCGTGCTTGCCTCGCTTTTCGATCTCGGGTCGGCTCCATCCCTGCCCGAGTTCCCAAGGTTCGTCCATCCCCACGTTGAACCTTCGCGAACTGAAGTTCGGGAGGTATTCGGCGTAGAGGGAGTCGATGAAGGCAAGCGAGTCGGCATTGGGTTTCAAGGTGCTGCCGTGATTGCGGACGATGAATGGTTCTTCGCGCCGAAAGCCTTCCGGGCACTCAGCTAGATGCTTGTATGGTTCGTGGCGCAACCAGCGCTCGAAGTGGCCGAAAGAGTTGAGATTCGGGACGAGCTCGATGAAGCGTTCGCGGCAACGTTCGTCCAAGGTTCGAATCTCCTCCGGAGTGAGTGGTGAAGCGTCTTTCCATACGGT
>CAWVZQ010000399.1:0-3158 GCA_963934405.1 uncultured Opitutales bacterium
CATTGGTCAGGTTCTTGATGATGCTGAAGTCCTTCTTGTGACGCTCCAGTGGGGAAAGTCCCTCGGTCAACTCATCCAAGGCACCCGCTTCGGTGGGATAAAATGTCTTCTCGGTGAAACCGTAACCCACTCCGCAAAAGATCATCCGTGTGGGAGGCTTGGCCAAAGCCGGGGCCGCGGACAGGGGATTCATACTCTCGAGCCAGGGCAAGGCAAGCAAAGCACTTCCGGAAGCCAGAAAGTTTCGTCGGTTGATGGAGGATGAAGGTTTCATCTTTGTCATAAAGGTATCCTAGTTTTTGTTTTTTACCCAGCGGAATTCCGAAAAAATCACTTTGGTGATATCGGAGTCACCCTTGGGTAGGAACTTAATCCTGCCAACCTTCTCCCAACCGGAAAGAGGTTTTTTGTTGAATCGGTTGAGCAAGGTTTTCCGATCAATGATCATCTTCTGCCAATCATCCGATGCGGTGATCTCGATCGTACCCTCATAATGGTTTTCCGCGACGAAAGTAAGGGTGACGGGTTGCGTGCAATAAAAGTCAAAACCCAGATCGGTTCCCTTTGGGGCTTGCCATTTCGGGTCGACCAGTTGCTCGGTCCCCGAGCCACGACGCTTGTTGGTCGACCGAAAGCCCTTGATTCCCCCCGGGCCCTCCACCTCCGCAACGTCCGTCCAAACACCTATCCCATCATCGCCTGTATAGAGGGTGGAAGAACGTTTGTCCGTGGCTCTGGCTTTTCCGAGCTCGGCAGGAATGGCGGCTTCAAAATCCGTCGACCGGACCACCGTGTTGTCATAGGTCAGGTTAGCGAAGGAAAAGACGTAATCCTTCACGTCCAACACGGGAAGAGAGGCCGTCCAGCGGTTCTTCCCGGCTTGAACGACCTTGGCGTCGCGCCAAGAGCGGCTGAAGCTCGAGGGGCTCTTGATGGCATGAAAGACCTCGACCTTGGACACTCTCTCCGGGGAGGACGCTTCGATCACCATTTGGGGGACCCCCGAAGAATCCAAGATGATGTGCGAGCTTGGATGGCCGGGCCAAAAGGTTTCTTTTTTCAGGACATGCCGGTTCAACCAGATTCGCGTGTTTTGACCGATCTTTTCGGTGTTGTGATGCCCGCGGGCCTGTTGGGCGAAGGACCACGGTACTCCCTTTTGAAAAAGCTTGAAGCTCTCCTGTCCACGCTCGTGCCCCCCATGGTGATCGTTCGTCCCGTTCAGAAAGAGGGTCGCGGCACGCATGTGCGGAACGTGAGCCTGCGGAGCGATGGTGGCCAGGTAAAGCTCCTCCCCCGGAGTCTTGTCAGGTTCGAGGTAAGGTTGGTTGTACATCCAAACCCTCTTGCTCCGGTAGTATTCGTTCCATCCGATCCCGAAATAAGCGACCACCGCCTGGACGCGCGGATCCATGCCCAGGTTCCACATGATGGTTCCTCCATAGGAATACCCTTTTGCCCCGATGCGGGATCCATCGACTTCCTTTTGCTTGAGGAAATAACTAAGCACCCGCTTTTGCACGGCATACCACAAATAATCCGAGGTCTGCTTGGGGTCGGTAATGGATTCTCCCTCCCGGGTCTTAGACCAAACGCTGCCGCCGAACTTCCTGTCCATGTTTCCATGATCGAGAACCTTCGGGTACTTGGTGAAGTGCACACGCTGGCCGCTTTCTCCGCAATAATCGAAAGCCATCACCGCCCAACCCTCATCGACGTAGGACTTGTCGATGGCAGGCGCTCCCATCCATCCATGGACGTTGAGCAAGCCGGGAGCCTTTTTGAGACCATCTTGGACCGAGTACTTGCAGTAGAACCGGATTTCTTCCCCTCGAACCCAGGCACTGACATAGGTTTCCCGATTTAGGATTCCATCCTTTACGCTTTCGTGAACGATTTCCTCCTTCCACTCCCCGGCATCGGGGTCGTACTCAGCCCAAATCTCGGGAGGCGAGCTCGGGGGCTTTGCCAAACCCGCCAAACAGAAGATGAACGCAACAAATAAAAATGCTAAACAACGAAGGTGCATGATCAGTTTTTTGTATTGTATCCATGCCACACCCATTCGATGGCATGGGCCAGGAATTGAATCTTGGCATTGCCGATCCCGTGACCGGAATTTTTACAGAAAAGATACTGGTACTCATAACCCTTCGCTTGGAGAACCTTGGCCATACGGTGGTTGGCTTCCACCCAGTCATGCATTCCGTCGCGCATGACGTTTGGGTTGAGCAGGTCATAATCCCCGACCGCAAGAAAGAGACGGATAGGTTTCTTCGGAGAGTTCGGGATCAGCTTGTCGTGAAAGTCCCAAGCCCCGCCCGGTGTTTTCGGATCGAAGGGCCACTGCTGATTCACGAAGGTGCCGGAAGTGGTCAGGACCCGACGGTAAAGATCGGTCCGGTACCAAGCCATGATGAGGGCGGCTGAACCACCCGAACTGCTCCCCATCACTGCCCGTCCATCGGGATCCTTGGTCAGTTTCACACCACAGTTTTTTTCAACTCGGGGTAGAACTTCCGCCTCGATATACTCGGCGAAAAGGCCGGACATGGTATCGTATTCCTTGCCCCTCTGATGGCCTTGTGCATCCCCTCCTCCATTGGCGACTTGGATTACGATCATCGGCGGAACACGCTTTTGGGCGATCAGGTTGTCCAGCATGTTGGGGATCACCTGGTTGGGTTTTCCCTTCGGTCCGTCGTGACAAACCATGAAGGGAGCCAGGCTCCCTTTCTGGTATTGAGCGGGAACGTATACGGTGATCTGCCGGACGTAATCGATCTCGTGGGTCTCGACGATCAAGGTCTTGGGGTTCTTGGGATCGACCTTGCCAAATACCTTGCGGGCGATCCCGGGGTTGAGCAACTTGGTGGTTTTCGAATCGATGGTGAATTGGGAAACTTTGCCCCTCGGCGCATCCTTGGGAATTCTGCGCTCGGGAGCCGGCCGGTAGTCCGGTCCGATCAGGAAGTTCCCCACTGCATCGACAGGCGGATTGACTCCCGGCTTGTCATCCAATCGGATGAACTTCGGCGCGCCGGGAGCATCGAAAGGCCTGACCGGTGGCTTGGGGCGCTTGGCCTGCAAAGCAGAAGTAGCGATTAAGGCGACAAGGGTAACGAGAAAGAATGCGGAGGAGGTTTTCATTTGGTTTG
>CAWVZQ010000400.1:0-3157 GCA_963934405.1 uncultured Opitutales bacterium
ACGGCAGGAACCGGCTTGGGGAATTTCGGCCACACCGATCCCTCAAAAGGCTTGGTGGCAGCCTTCAGGACAGCGGAAAACCTTTTGTCCTTTCTCAAGTTGAGTAAGTCGGGATCATTCTCAAGGTGAGGAATGTTGCGAAAACCTAGCTCAACTGCCAATTCGAGGGATTCGAAGGCCTCGTCGGTTTGGTCACGAAGCGCCAAAAGACAGGCAAGGTTGTAGCGTGTAGCCGGTGACTTCGGATTGTGCCTCGTCATCAACCGAAGCAAGGATTCCGCCTTGTCGAATTCCTTGGCTCGCATCAGAAGCACGACTTGGGCTTGTCTGGCTATCTGGCTTGCCTGTAACCTCGGGAGGTCGAGAATACTTGATGGGGGTTCGTCTGCAGCGAAAGACCAAGTCGAAAGGATAACTGGAACGAGAAGGAAGCAAGTCGAGAAGATGCCAGCAAAATACAAACGAAAGACTCTCACCGTTTTCCTTTGCCCGAAAGATAGTCGGTGCGACGAGCAGATTCTCCCTTCTTCACCTTGAGCTTCACCTGAGAGAGATCGAAGTCGTAGCCCTTGTAGTCACGAAGATAGACTACTGTATTGAAAGCGAGTAGGACTTCTTGGGGTGAGTCGCTCTCGTTGAGAACGCCCACGAGGGTTGGCATCGGATTCATGACTTGGATGCTTCCCAGAAACTCTGCGGCACGAGTCCGGACCATCAGGTTTTCATCGGAGAGGAGTTTCTTGGCATCAGCGACGAGTGGCTTGGCCGTGTCGCCAAAAACGGAAGCTGTAATACAGGCCCAATAACGTTCCCAAGGATTTTTCGACTCCATGGCTTTTGAAAGAGGCTTATGCGCCTTATCGAACGACACTAGTGATAGGTCGGAAATATCGACCAGCTGGGCAATTTCTCCATTATGTTTTTCACCATACCCAACACCATTGTCCAAGGCCGCCTGCACCATGTGACTTTCGGGATAAAAACTGAGATCATTAATCTTGCGCAATTTTTTCTGCATGCGCTCGCGCATATCCTTAAGTTCCGCCGCATACCTCGAATCGTTGGTAAGATTCTTGACTTCATGCGGATCCGCTTCGACGTCAAAGAGCTGCTCGGACGGCCGACGTTGGTGGAACTGACTCTGAACCGCATTCAGCTTACCTGACTTGAAGAGCTCCCGCCATTCGGCGTAAGCGAGCATGCGGTAGCGATAATTGTTCTGTAAGGCATCCGGATAAAACCCCTGTAGGTTGCGAATGTAGGTGAACTTGCCTTTGCGGATGAAACGCACCAAGTCATATTTTTCATCGAAGCGATCGGCATAGCCGAAGGTTTCGTTTCTCACTGACAAATCATTCGCACTAACCCCTTTACCCAGAAAGGCTTTTCCGTCGCTAAGCGGGTTAGCCTTGATTCCCGCCAAATTCAACACTGTGGGTCCAAAATCAATGAAGCTCACAAAGCCATCGGTACGCGTACCTAGTTTATGATCCACCAAATGTTTGAAATTGGCCGGAATGCGCACCACTAAAGGCACATGCAACCCACTCTCGTACGCATACCCTTTGCCGCGCGGCAGCACACCTCCATGATCTCCAAAGTAAAATACGAAGGTGTCTTCCAAGAGTCCATCCTGCTCGAGATTCTTAACTACAACACCGATCTGCTGATCGACCGTTTGTATCCGGTCGAGATAACGCGCGTGGGTGTAGCGAAAGGTGGGTGTGTCCGGGAAGTATGGAGCCAGCTTCACTTTAGCCGGATCATGAGCGGTCTTTTGGTTTTCCATCACGCCCTTCGAAAAGTGCAGCGAACTTTCGTGGGAGTGAGCGAATGATTGCATATGGAAAAAAGGCATATCCTTCTTTGGCCGGTTACGCCAACTGGCCTTTCGTGACGAGGAATCCCACAGTTCCTTAATATTATGGACGAAGTTGTAGTCGGTCTTTGAATTGTTGGTAGCATAGTAACCAGCCTTACGCAGCATGGCGCTCCAAGGCAGGTAGCCTGAAGGCAAGGTCGCCATCGAGGACTTTCGGTGATACTGAAAGCCACCTCGTGGGGCCAGCATAGCGGTGGCCAGAGTCGAGCGGGCAACCGAGCAAACCGGGCTGTTGGAAAACGCGTGGTTAAAGGTCAACCCACTCTTGGCCAACGACTCGATGTTAGGGGTACTTGCGCCATAACCATAATGCTTGAGGTAATGAATGGAGTTATCCTCGGACACAAGGAAGACGACATTGGGGCGCTTCGCAGCAAAGACGAGAGCGTTGAATGCAAAAAATAGTGTAGGAAGAAGAAAACGAACTTTGTTCATAAAGGTTATTAAAATGAAGGATGAAAACTTAAGTGGTGAGCCAAACCTCATCAGCTCCTATTTTGTGCCTATCGCGTATAGATATTTGTATCCACGAAGATAGAGGCGATCACGAGAGATGGCGGGAGAGGCTGTGAATTCATCGTCCAACTTGTTCTTGCCCACAAGCTCGTAGGATTTGCCCGCCTTGAGCAGAGTAAAAGTACCGTCCCGGGCAGTGAAGAGGATTCGGCCGTTGAAAGCCACGGGAGAACCTCTGTAAGTCTGACCATGGAAGCGCTCCTGATAAAGTTGTTCACCCGTCTTGGCATCGAGACAGAGGACGGTACCGTTCTCCTTGCAAAGATAAAGAATACCTTCGTAGAGCAGGGGCGAGGTCACGTCTGTCGTGCCTTTATCCATGCGCCAAAGCTCACCAACCCCACCCTTCCCGATTCGGCCCTTGGCCTCGGCGAGACGAACGACCGACACCCCTCGATTCTTAGCCGAGGGTGCAACGACAAAGCCATTGCTGACCACAGGAGAGGCGACGAAACGTAGTGTGCGATTGTACCGGTCCTTGGGGTTGAGGTCTGCGATGCGCCAGAGTTCCTTGCCTGTGGCAGGATCATGACCGATGCAGTAGTCGTTGCCGTGGGTAATGACGACACTTAGGTCGCCGGAACGGTGAGCAGTAGGCGAGGCGTATGAATGTTCGCACTCGGCCACACCATCGCTCTTGCGCTCGACTTTCCAGACTTCTTTGCCAGTAGTTGAATCAACGGAAACGACCAACTGGGCGGCAGAATGAATAAGTTGCAGAAACAAACGCCCTTCGTGCAAAACGGTAGTGGAGTGAAA
>CAWVZQ010000401.1:0-3149 GCA_963934405.1 uncultured Opitutales bacterium
TTCATTCGCTCTTATGCAGCCTGCGCCTCGTTCGCCGATGCTCAAATAGGCCGAGTGCTCGATGCCCTCGACAATTGTCCCCGCGGAAAAGATACCGTCGTCGTCTTATGGTCTGACCATGGCTTTCATCTCGGAGAAAAAAACCACATCGAAAAATTTGCCCTATGGGAAAAAAGTAACCATGTGCCGTTAATAGTTTTAGCTCCGGGAACAACCAAACCAAACTCAGTGTGCGAACAACCCGTCGACCTGACTGTCCTCTACCCCACCTTGCTCGAACTGTCTGGTCTGCCTGCGGACAAGGAAGCCGACGGAGTCAGTGTTGTTCCCCTTTTGCGAAACCCGAAAGCACGATGGGAACGCCCCGCGATAATGACTTATCAAAGAGGGAACCATGCTATCCGAAGCAGTCGATGGAGGTACATACGTTACTCCGACGGAAGCGAAGAACTATACGATCACGAGTCAGACCCCAACGAATGGAGTAATCTGGCAGACGATCCACACCAAAAGGAAGTCGTAGCGAAACATCGGAAGTGGCTGCCAAAAAAGGAGGCCAGTCCGGTCCCCGACCTAAAGAAGTGATCCTGATCAGGACAGTTCGCGTATCCTGAGTTCCTTGAACTCGATCGGGGAACGCCTTTGGAACAAGATCTGCGGAGGAGAGGGACCCAACAAATATAAGGGCAAAACACTCCTGTTCATGGCAACAACCTATCTCTCGGATTCTCCATTCACTAGTCAAAACAAGTAGCGAAACAAGAAAGTGGCTCGACTTCCCACCTCTCTCCATGATTGGAGTATAAAACTACTTCCCTCTGAAAACCTCATGAAAAAACTTCTTTTCGGCGCCTTGACGCTGCTGGCTGTGCCGGCACTTTCAGCCAAGCCCAACGTGTTGTTCATAGCGATCGACGACCTAAACGACTGGATCGGCGCCTTGGGCGGTCATCCTCAAGCCAAGACACCAAATTTGGACCGCTTGGCCAAGGAGGCGACCCTCTTCACACGCGCCTATTGCGCGACTCCGGCTTGCAATCCATCAAGAGCCGCGCTGATGACAGGTATCCTGCCTTCCACCAGCGGAGTGTACCACAACCCGCAACCATGGAGGAAGGCGATGCCCGACGCCGTCACCTTGCCCCAACATTTTACGAAACACGGCTATTGGTCGGCGGGGGCAGGCAAGATTTACCATGGAAACTACCCGGATCCAGCCTCCTGGGAGACCTACTTTCCCGACCAAAAGAAAAACAAGCCGCTCGATCCCCTGCCTGGGAAACGCCCCGTCAACGGCATACCGAAAACAGCTCACTTTGACTGGGGTCCGTTAAACGATTCTCCTAGCGCCATGGGTGACTACAAGGTGGCTGACTGGATAATCGGCCAACTCGGGAAGAAACATAAGAAACCTTTTTTCCTCGCCTGCGGCATCTACAGACCGCACCTGCCATGGTACGTACCGCAAAAGTATTTCGACCTCTTCGACAAGGACGCCATTGTCCTGCCGAAGGTGCTTGAAGATGACCTCGAAGACCTTCCGTCCGCAGGTGTTAGAATCGCAAAGCCGGAAGGCGACCACGCCAAGGTAACCAAGCACGACCAATGGAAGAAAGCGGTCCATGGCTATTTGGCTTCCGTGGCATTCGCCGACGAACAAGTCGGTCGCGTGCTCGACGCCCTCAGGAAAAGTCCGCGGGCAAAGGACACCATCGTGGTGCTCTGGACCGATCATGGTTGGCACCTCGGCGAAAAAAAGCATTGGCGAAAATTCACCCTGTGGGAAGAAGCAACCCGCACGCCCCTTATGATCCACGTACCCGAAAAGTTGGCCAAGAGTCTCCCCGGTGGCACCAAGTCCGGCACTCGCATCGACGTCCCCGTCGGGCTCATCGACCTTTACCCCACCTTAGTCGACATCTGCGGATTGGGAGAAAACAAGGCCCTCGAAGGGCATAGCCTAGTGCCGTTACTGAAGAATCCGAAGGTGAATTGGGAGCGTCCCGCCCTCACCACGCATGGCCGAAACAATCACGCCCTGCGTACGCCGCGCTGGCGCTACATTCGCTATGGGAATGGAGGAGAGGAGCTCTACGACCATGACGCAGATCCCAACGAGTGGACGAACTTGGCCGGCAAAGCCGAACACACAGCCCTCAAAAAGGAACTGGCCAAATGGTTCCCCAAAAAGAACGCTGAACCAGCGGCTTACGACAAAAAGAAAAAAGCACCTAAAAAGAAGTGACTGTACGCAAAACTCGCTCGAGCTTCGCCAGCCAATAATATCATTCTCAATCGATCACCCAAACAATACGTTGAATCTCATGAAAAACATCCTCTCCATCGCCTTCACGGGCGCCTTGCTCGCCGCCCCCGCCCTAACCCACGCCAAGAACGACAAGAAACCAGGGTCCTCGCTCGAAGGTTACCGCTTCGAGTTTCCCTGCAAAGGAAAGATGCCGGCCAAACCCAAGAAAGGGGCAGGTTGCCAGTCCGCCTTGGTCAAGGGAGATCCCTTCAAGACAGACAACTTCAAGAAAGTCGTCAACTTCGGGGGCGAAACGGGCAAAACTTACAAGGTTACGCTGCGCTTTCGCGGAGTGGTCGAGCCGATGATGTACAAAAACGGCAAAATGGACGGTGACCACTTTTATATTGGAGGTGAGCCGAACAACGGCACCTACAACATATACAAAATCGACGTCGCGTCACCCAAGTCGCACTACTTCCTTAATCGTCAAGACCGGGTCGGACACCGGATTTTCACCATCGATTATACCAAGACGATCGAAATTGAGGGAGGATCCCAGATCACCCTCAGCGGGGATGGACAAAACGGAAAATTGATCTCAAACTTCGCCCTGCACGTCGTGCCCGAAATAGCCCCCGCGCCCAAGCCCTACCACGGCCAGTTCATCCAGATCGACGTCGTTAAGGTGGAAGAAGCGAAATAAACGGGAAGACCAGTTCGTTCAGCTGTTTCATCAAATGATGGAGCAGCCTTGCCGAGCACTTGGACTTGCCGAAACTCTCGGGTCATCTATGATGGAACCATGAATATATTTCTAAAATTCTCAGTTCTTGCATCTTTTCTCATTTTCAGCGGATGCGGTGACGGACATGACCATGAACATAAAGGGCATGATCAT
>CAWVZQ010000402.1:0-3145 GCA_963934405.1 uncultured Opitutales bacterium
CAATGTTAGCCGTGGCAAGGAGGACAAACGGAAAACACTGACCAAGGCGGAGTTCGTCGACGGAGGAACGATCGGGCCGGCAAGGCCGAGAATAGAATCCGAAGTAAAATGAACTTAGTCCCGATTAAGAAAAAACTCGTAAGCTTGTAAGGATTGGAGATGTAGATTCGTTGGTTTTGTATTTCCTGCACCATCTTCACGAAAAAATTCCGGAGAATGAAACTATGCGGGAATTAATTGTTTGTTCGATCACTTGTTCATGCCGTCGTTTTCGGTTTAACGCTCTCTAGTTTCTAGTTGATGGAAGGAATACTTTTGTTCTGATCCAGTTTGATCGGACTCTCCTCACTAGCTCGCCATCAACTCTTCCAACGGGCCGGCCAGTTCAAGGTGTCGAAGACTTCCGTCGAGTTGGCCAAAGGTTTCAGGCGGATTCATTCCTGACGCTTGCATGAAACTGAGATAAAGATTGGCGATCGTCCGGTGGCCTTTCTCCTTGTAACCGGAAAACTCAAGGTACTGGCCCATCTTCAACTTCTTGGCCATGCCTCCCACTAAAACGAATGGCCAATCCTTTTGCCCGTCATGGTGGGCCCCGCCGGAGCAGGAAAGATAAACGATCAGGGTGTTGTCCAGCATGTTGCCGTTTCCTTCGGGGATGCCTTCCAATGTCTTAGCCATCTTGGCAATATGCTTGAAATGGGACTTCTCGATTTCCTTCCGGCAACGCACCCCGTCCCAACCATTGCCCGATAGTCCCGGATCGTTGTGCCCGAGGGCGTGAACGTACTTTTCAATGCCCAGTTCCTTGTAGATGACGGCCAGACTGTCCAGGTGCAGAGAGACTACGTTGGTCATGCCCGTGATCAAAGCTGCTGTACCAATCTCGAAGTGCGATTCAATCCGCTCGGAGGGAACCTGTGATTTGTAGTAATCAGTCAGGGTCGGGGCATGTTTTTTCGCCTTGGCGGCGAACCTGGCTTTCTTGAGCTCGATGTTTCGGATGACGTCGAAGGACTCGGTGTAGAGGGCGAAACGTTCCTTGTCGTCACCGCCTAACTGTCGCTCAATGAGTTTGGCATCGTCTTTGAGGAAATCCATCATGCTGCCGTTCAGGGCAAGTTTCGTCTTCAGTTCCCTCGGTGAGGCTATGCCAACTCCAAAGAGGTCGGCATGAGCTTTTAACGGTGACCCTTGGAAGGCTATTGGCATTCCCTTCTTTTGAGCGGAAACATTCGGGTAGCAGTAGCCGTCAGCCGGTTTCCATGTCCCTCCCTCGAGGATCCGTTCGCTTGTCGCTAATCCGTACATGGGGTAGGGGCCGCTCGATAGATGTTGGCCCAAGATGTAGTCGATCGAAGGCGCTATGGCGACTTTTTCGGAATTATGGCAGGAAAGCATGCCGTAGCCCGTAGTGTGATTGCCGCGAAAGGTCTCGCCCGACAAGCTTTGCAGGATGGTCAACCGGTCCTTGAATGGCTCCAATGGGCTTAATTTCTCTGGAAGTTTGTGATCCTTGAGGGAGGCTTGTATCGCGCCACCCGGTTTGGGCGCATCATCGCCGATATTTCCTTTGCTTTGGAGAAAGTGGTTGTCGAGGCCTTCGGGGACGAGGTTGTGTTTGTCGATACCCGATGACTTGACGACGAAGACAAAGCGCTTGGGCAGCGCCTCATCTTTGCCGGCGGCATGCACTTGGAGCGATCGCACAAAAGGCGCCATGGCCAGGGACGCGCCGCCGACCGAAAGGTTCTTTAGTATTTGTCTTCTGCTATATGGCATCGTGTGTGGGAGTCATTGATCCTAGGTGCGTATTCTAGCGTCTGTAAAGAAATGAATCGGAGCTCAGCAGCGAGACCACGAGAGACTGAAAGCTACCACCGCTTTCAAGGTAGGCTTGTTCGGCATCGACCAAGGTTTTCGAATCACTGAGCATTTCGTTGCGGCCCATGAAATAACGAAATAAATGCCGAATGAAGGATTGCCTTGCCCGATCGCTGCCTCCGATCCGGCGCATCATCTCGACCGCATCCTTCACCTTCCCGTCTACCTCGGGGTCGCCCGAGCCGGTAATCGATCCCGTCGAGTCGACGGGGCGCGAAGAGAGCAGCTTCGCCTCCTTCATCTTGTCGAATTCCTTGTCCCGGCGGGTCACCAGCTTCTTTTCCCCGTCGAAATAGAACTGATCCCTGTACCGCCCCCAGTCGTCGAACATTTCGAAGGTCTCGCCCAGTGGATTGAACTTCCGGTGACAACTCCAGCAACGTTCCGCCCGCACCAATTCCATTCGCTCCTTGAGCGTCTTGTGAGGATCAGGCGGCACTTGGGCATCGACGTCCGGCGGCAGGTCCTGAATGACGCCGGCCAAAAGCTTTTCCCTCACCCAGATGCCGCGATGAATCGGGTCGTTGCCGTCGTTGAACGAATGGGCCGTCAGCCACGCCGGATGCGTCAGGATGCCGGCTCGCCGTGGCATTCGGATCGGTTGCTCAACCGGCCAGTCCCATAGCTGTTTATCTTTTGTTCGATTTCCCGGCAGGTTGTAGGGACGGATATAGGACAGGTCGCCGATACCTCGAGCTTCGTTTGTGAAACCAAAACCGGGAAACTGCCGGATGCCGCCGATTACCTTCGATCCATTCTCCTCGTAAACCCTTTGGGCATACTCGTTGTCGCCGGGGTGGGCCACGAAGAACCTATCGGTGGTGAGGATTTCCTCGATGAAGTTTTGGTCTTTCTTGAGATGGTGGATAATGATCAGCTTGGCATCGAACATTAAGCCTTCGGCATGCCAGAACCCTATTGCCGCCTGGTTGCGGCGCGTATCATCCTTGAAGACGTTCAGAGCATGTGGTAACCCGAAGTATTCGTTGAAGAAACGCATGATGCGGGGTAATCGCGTACTGTTCCAGTACTCAAACTGAATCCGCTCGTCCAAGACTTCCCGGACCACACGGGCAACGTCTTCCTTGGTGGACAATTTTCCCTTGATCATAGACTCCCGGATAGCCTGCGTGCGTTCGGGACCCAGATCGGTCAGGGCGTAGGCGATTGCATAGGCGATCTCGGCGGGCGACAAATGACGACGGCCATGTTCGTCCGTCTCACCAAGGCCGAATTCCGTACGGTAGATGGCCTCCGGGCT
>CAWVZQ010000403.1:0-3143 GCA_963934405.1 uncultured Opitutales bacterium
AGGCATTCGGAATACTCTTCAAGGACAACATAAGGATTTATGCCTACCCGATAGAGAAAGAAAACTTCGAGCGCTACAGGAAGCAAATTGGTATTGGTGACAACGTGGAGTTCGAGATGACGGATGACGGACTCGTCACAATCGACAACCTGCTGGTAGCAAAAAACCTGAGAAACCTTTACAAGTACATCAGGGAGAATGGTGTTTTGGAGTCGATTCAGGACTGCGAACGGTCCAACATGGGAGTTTTCTCAAGAGATGCCTTCGAAAGGGTTCAAGAGCGCAAGGATGGATGGTCCGAAATCGTGCCGATTTGTGTCGCCGAACTAATCAAAAAGAAAAACCTTTGGCGAGCCTCAGAAAAGTAGAAAACCTTTTCAGTCCGACCGTCCCGTTGAATTGTAATCAACGGAAGGCGCAAGCTCGCGAATATCGAAGGTGTCAGGCGTTCTTGCATCACCCACCTCGGCGCGATATCTTTTGCTGATAAGAACTTCCTGCTCGAGAACCGCCTTAGCCAAGTCCCTTCGAAAACCACCTGAGTCAGGGAATTCGTGAACGAGGGCGGAAGTCGCGACAAGAGTCTTTAAGTTTACGTTCAGTTTATCGGAAAACCCTTTCCCTAAAGGTTTCGCAAAAACTAATTCACCAGGTAGGAGTTCGATCCGTTTACCGGAAGACGACTTATTCTCAACCACTGACCTACCCGCCAAGTTGATTATTTTCACCCCCCCGTTAGTCGTCACTTGGGCGAAAAGTATGGATTTACCAAGAACAGAAAGTTTTACGTCAAACCCTTCTAGCCCCAATCGATTCGGATTCCTACAATCCAGCAACATTGAACCTCTCCGGAGTACTATACCCGATTCTTCCAATGAAAAAGTGTTCTTGCCGACAAAACGATAGGCGACATCTCCTCTCGCCAAGAGAAGTTTACTATTGTTCATGCAGTGAACGACGGATTCCGTACCCTTGACGCCTTGTCCTTTGTTAAGTTTTCCAAGACTTCCGTTACCTTCTCGAAGAAGGACGTCTCCTTCCAGAAATATTACACTGTATGATTCCTCGCCAATGTCTTTTACGGCTAAGGGTCGGGATTTCCTAAAGTTTGGACTCGCCCAGAAAGCGGTACATGCGACTTCCACAAAAAAAGTGAACAGTATAAATAAAGTTAAGCGATTTAGTTCAGGAAGCCTCACGAACCCAAAAATAATTCATATCTTTATCCAGTTAATTGCTAGAAATGCAAAACCTTATGGGCTTAAATGAATCCGCCTGAAAAAACCGCCGTGTATGACCGGTACATAGGTCAGATTGATCTCAAACAAAACCACACCTAAAAGAACAAATGCAAAAAAACACCCGACGAGACACGTTTCACAACTAAGAAATACTCGAAGAACGATCAGAAAGCGTGATTACCGCTCAAGGCGACGCCAAGATCCCAATTGTCGAAACTGGCCGCGAGATTCAGTTGGTTCTTACCTTTTTCATTAGTGAACTTGTGGCTGTAATTAGCAAAGACTTGAAGACCGAGCCAAGCCTTCAATTGATAGCTTGCCGACATCCCCGCGAGAAGAAGATAATCGATTCGTCCGGTCGCTTTGTTTTTTAAATATCCGGTGCGACCGAAACCTACGGATGGCATAAGCAACAGCTTGCCATCCTTCCCCATGGGTCGCATGAGAGAGACGTTCAAGGACGTCTGCAGGTTGTCACCGTCGTCGTCGAACACGCCAGGTACTTCGTATTTCAGAACCGTTTCGCTGATGGCGTATCTAAGACGGGTGTCGAGCATGAGAGCGAGATCCTTGCGAAGAGGAATTATCTTGGAGATACCAACCGAAGGGACGAACGCATGATAAAGCTTAGCCCCCTCGTAGAAGTTGCGCAACTCATCGTATTCCGCAGTCAAAGTGACCGTCCAGTCGTCCTTTGCAGAGAACTCGGCGGCGAAGGAAGCCATACGGAATTCGTAATCGAGAATGCGAGCATCTTGCTTGCTCCAATCCTTGCCGCCAAGCTGGTACTGACCGAAATGAGCGCGCTGAGCCATTACCGTAAAGGTGGGAGTGAAGGAAATCATGGAGGAATCCAGATCCACCTTGGGAAAAATCGCGTTTGCTCCGGCGCTAACCTCAAAAGCAGTGGCAGGTTGCTTGGGACCGGAAACCCTAGTGACGTTGCTCGAATGATATGTTCGCAGACCTCCGTTAATCGTAAGTCGAATCTTGCTTTGGGTCTCCGTAGCTAGTTCCCCGGAAGGCGGTGCGTCTACGTCGACCAACTCCTGCACCCCAACGGGCTGAGCCACCGTCGGGGCAGGAGCTGGCTTGAGCGCTGGTGCAGGTTGCAAAGCTTCAGGCGGTTCACCCTTCGGGGATGGAGTGACTGCACCTGCCACCGGTTCGACTAGACTAGCATTGCTTTCGAGAAACCCATCGGCAACCGAGGGTTGCTTGTCGAACAGTTCAGATAACAAAGCCGAACGACCTTCCGGAACAGGGGTTGCATTGAAATCCTCGACTTGGGGCGTCTGGCCTTCCAACAAACCAATGGATACACACCCGATCAGTGGAATGAAGCCCAGTCGAACAACGGAGGAAAAGCCCACCCGGAAATTCAAGCAAGACGGACGGACATGACTGGATAACATAATGTCAGCGTCCTGGTATTTTCCCTATGGAGATGTTTTTACCATGCAGGTCAAAGGAACTGCGGTCGAAGAGCGGGTTGCCTCCGGAGCGAACGTTCTCTAAAAAGTTCACCCGACCGTAGGCTCGATTTGGGGTACCAAAGGTGGGGTAATTGCCGTCGACTCCCCCCTTCAGGCTTTCCAAGCGAACCGCGGCTTGTCCGGGAAAGTCGAGGTTGCTCAGGTCAAGGGTGGTGGCCCGCATGTGAATGGAGCGTAGTTCCTCGGAGAAGCGCAGGTTATCGACCGATAGCGTGCGCAGGGCATCCAAACGAACCTCGTCGGTCGCCTGGACGTCGACGTTCTCGATGAGCATATCCCGAAGGCTGCTCAGGTACACTTTGCTGCCGGCGGAGAGACCGACGTCACGAAGGGTCAGGTCGTGGCGAGAAGCCACCGCCAAGTCGGCCAAGGCGACGTCCAGTTTGGTTCCCGAGGAAGCGGTCAC
>CAWVZQ010000404.1:0-3133 GCA_963934405.1 uncultured Opitutales bacterium
GCCAAGCAAATGGAGGCCTTCCACGAGCTAATGGACTTTTTGCAAAACATAGCGCTCGAAAAGAAGTGCCTCTTCGCGGGCCACAAGGAAATCGACATCAACCACACCGTGTGCCCGGGGAACCATTTCCCCCTACAAACCCTGCACACAAAATACGACTAAAAAGGCGTAACATCTTGGCATTGGTCGCCCAACTGGCTTCCTTGGATTGCTTTTATTGATAATTAGAATTTCGCATGAGTTTTTTATATGGAATAAATTTCCCTGCGGACTCAAAGGGTTCGCGAAAAAGAATGGCTTGCCCCAAGGTCTCCCGTAAACATCTTCTGTGAACTGATGAGATTGTTAGGTGTCGTTAGCTTTATCTTAAGTTGTCTGCTAACTGTTCCTCTTTTTGCGGAGCATGTGCCCAACGAGATTATTGTACGTTACGTAAACGGTGTTGAGGATTCTGAAAAGAATGCAACCGCCAACATGTTCAACCTAGAGTTCAAGAAAGCCTTCAGGCTCACGAACTCCGTTTTGTATCAAGTGGATGCCAAGGTATCCTTGAACGATCTCCAGAGTAAGCTCGAGAAAATCCGTTCTGTGAAGTATGTCAGTTTCAATAGGGTGTACCGCAAGCAATCGCTGGATCCGGATTTTGGAAAACAATGGTATCTTGAAAACAAGGGCCAAACTGTTAGATTCAGCCAAGGCACTTCGGGCATAGACATAGGTTGGTTGGACGCCCTTGGCCTGTTTCAAAAAAAGAAAAATACTTTTGTTGCGGTCTTTGACTCAGGCTTTGCGAAGGATCATGATGAACTGGATACAAAAAATGCAACGAGAGGGTCAGAAAAAAATGGAGAGCCTGACGTCGATGACAATGGAAATGGTTACATCGACGACATCAACGGGTGGGATTTCATCGATAACGATAACGATCCCTACGATTTCAAGGGGCATGGAACTGAAGTCGCCGGCATCATAGCGGCTGAACTGGATGGAGTGGGCATACAGGGAATCAGTGACTCGACCTACATATATCCCATCCGAGTGTTGAACAGAGACGGTAATGGAAAAACCAGTCATCTTGTGAGCGCCTTGGAATATGTGTCTGAAGTATCAGAATTCAGAATTGTAAATATCAGCTTAGGGAGCACCAGAAACGACCCGATTCTAGAGGAAACCTTTCAATCCTTTGAGAAGGACAACAAGGTACTCTTCGTATGCGCTGCAGGAAACGGTGGTGATGACGGTGAAGGAGATGACAATGATGAGTTGCCTGTATACCCAGCATCCTACTCGTCGAGTTCTATTATGTCCGTTGCGGCAATCGACCAGACTGGTAACTTGACGAAATTTTCAAACTTTGGGCAAGAGAGCGTTGATGTTGCTGCGCCTGGCAAGAATATTCGAGTTGCAACCGTAGAACGGGAAAAGGTTAAACACATACCTGCAGATGGAAATGGATGGGATCAAACTGTTAGTTTCCAATACCCAACACCTTGGTTCGTTTATTCTTTTAGTGGAACACCTTGGTTTGTCTTACAAGAGGCAGATTGGCCAGGGATTTCATCATCCATTCAAAAGAAAATTGATTGTTCAAATTTGAAAGATCCGTACATCAGATTGAATATAGACTATAAAATTCCTACAGTCCCAATGGGTAGCGTAACTATTTACGCTGAAGACCTCTACCACGAAAGACGCCCTATATACTTTGCTCCATATGGAAATACTATTGGACCAAGAACAATTGAAATTCCGGTTTCAGAATTTGTTGGTTCTGATTCAGTGAAAATTACTTTCCAAGGCATATTCACAACTTTGTTTGACACCGGGCATTTTCATGTAGGTCCAATAGAAATTTTTGATGTTGATGTCAGTTCTGCTTGGAAACCCTACTATGCCTATAATGATGGGACTTCCTTTTCCGCTCCCATAGTTTCCGGAGTGGCGGCCATGATATTGTCGCATCGTCCCGACCTGCTCGCTTCCGACGTGAAGAAAATCCTGATGGATTCGGTCAAGCCCCTGAATAGTTTGAACGGTAAAGTGGAGTCGGGAGGCATGGTTAGGGCGGACAAGGCTTTACAACTGGCAAATACCTACAGGACCAGATCCTCCATGACCTTTCTTGCCGCAAATGGCAGGAAGCTTACTGAGAACGGTGAAATCAAACCATCAAAGCTTGTTTCATGGAACGTTGAAGGAGAAAATAAAGATATCGTTATGGGGCGAGTCACCGGAGCAGGCCATTACTTCGAGGGAGACAGCATCACCATTGAGGCAATTCCCGAATCAGGTTTTCTTTTCACGGGTTGGTCGCAACCCGGTGCGGATTGGACGAGTAATTCTTCCACATACACATTCCGTTCAGGCACTTCGAATTATTCCATAACGGCAAACTTTGGTGCTGATAACAATGACTCTGATGGCGACGGTTTGTCCAATTATTGGGAAGCCTACTTCGGGACGAGTCCTAATACTCCACACTCGGACGGGGATAGCCTGAACGATCTAGAGGAATGGAAAGTCTACAAGGAATCAAAGAAATTGAAGCCCAATGTCGATGATAACGCCACGATAGCAAAACTGCGAGACATGTTGGGATACGGGGCTGGTGTTCAAGAAGGACAATCGTTGGTAACAAGCAACGCCAAAAGCTATGGTCTTTTTAACATAACCGACATGAGCGCATCTACCGCTACGGCTAAGGCTACGGGTATCGAAGAAGGCAAGACTATAGGACGGATTGAGGGTAGAATCGCTGGCATCGAAACCGTAAGAGCAGAACCGACTTTATATGGGCTCGCTCCGATCAAGGAGTTGACTGACTCCGGAGCCACACCTCACACCAACGAATGGTACTACCAATCCGAGTGGGGGTGGCTCTGGACGAACGCCAAAACATTCCCCTATGTCTATCGCTCCTCTACAGGCGGCAAACAGGCGGGCTGGCTCTACTTCCGGGAAGGAAGTTTCCCTCCCTATTTCCACGACTACGCCACGGGCACTTGGACCAAGCTCGGGGAATAAGCTTTCTACCCTGAACGCTTGCGCAGTATTTCCAGATCCGCCTTGGGGACGGCGTCGAGGAGTTCTTGAGTGTAGGTTTCCTTGGGGTTGCGATAGAGTTCTTCCGCAG
>CAWVZQ010000405.1:0-3126 GCA_963934405.1 uncultured Opitutales bacterium
CGATGGAATCGCCCTTCAATCCAAAGAGCCGCTCAAAGACAAAGGCGGGCCGGTTCAGGGATGGGATCGGTTGGCCGCTGCGTGAATAGGAGAGGGTGTTGGCTCGGGTCGGCATACCCACGCCACCGTCCGAGGAGAGGACCAAGCTGGTGAAGCGGGTGCTTGCTCCCAACTTTTGCGATCGAGCCATGAACTGGTCCAAGGAAATGGAGTTCTTCAAGCCGGTCGTGGCCAAGCTCATTTCCTCGCCGGTGAGGAAGGTGTCTCCACTGTCGTGGCCGCCGATTCTCCTTACCTTGGGATGAGAAAGCCCGCCCAGCACGGTGACTTGGTCGCGCATCGGTTCGAGGGGGTCGAGCGACTTGTTGAAGGTGAAATTCTTGCCTTCGCCCTTCGGGAACCAGTTCCAATGACCGTATTCACCATCTTGATTGGGCAGGCTGACGCCATAAGGAAAGTAAATGGAACAGAAACGCTTTGGGGGAACTGCGGCGCGTGGCCCTGCGAACGACTCCATCCAAGGCAAGGCCAAGGAGATGCCCGCCGCCTTGAGCATGGTCCTGCGATTTATCTGAAATGGCTTGTTCTTCATGTGTCTTTATTTCAATTGCTCTTCTGATATAAAAGATTTTGGCATTTATCGCGACAAAAAAGGTTGGCTCTTGACGATATTCGCCATGAGGGCAGGCAAGCGATAATCGTTCTTGGCGAAGGACTTGCCCAATTCATCGATCAAGGGCTGGTCCTTCAGTTCGACGTCACGCCCGAGGGCATAGATGAGCAGTTTGGTGACCAAGGCATGGGAGAACTGGTCGCGTCTTTGGTTTAGGAGATACTTCTGGAGATCGGCCAAGCCCGTGACCGGGTGGTTGCCCGGTAGCACTGTGTCTGTGAAAACCGGTTTTTTTTGAGTAGCCGTTTTTTCCCTGGGCAAGCCGATGGCGTCGTATCGCTCCAATGCGATGCCCCAAGGATCAATACTACGGTGACAATCAGCGCAGGCCGCCTTTTTGCTATGGACCTTGAGTTGCTCCCGAATGGATAGATTCTCGAAGTCGGGCACGCTCTTGGCCAATTCGGGAACGTCGGGTGGCGGCGGATTGGGTGGATCGTGGAGAAGGTGCTCCCGAATCCAGACCGCCCGCTTGATCGGGTGAGAATCCGCTCCGTCCGAACCGGCCAATAGGGTGGAAGCGTGCCCGAGCAGACCACCCGGTCGATTCGTTCCTTTCAAGGATACCCGCTCGAAGAACTGGGACTTCGGTCCGTTCAATCCGTAGTGCTTGGCCAAGGTGGCGTTAAGCATGGTGAAATCAGAATCCAGAAATTGCAGGGCCGAAGTGTTGCTGCACAGGATTTCGCGGAAGAACGCTTGGGTCTCACCCACCATGTCCTGCTTCAGGCTGTTGTCGAAGTCCTTGTAGTACTGCGGATTGATCGCTACCCGGTCGACTCCCTCGAGATCGAGCCACTGCATGCTGAACTGGTCGGCGAAGCGATCGGCCTTTGTATCTGCCAGCATACGCTGGAATTGTTGACCAAGCACCTTTGAGTCGAGCAAGCGACTGGAATCAGCCAAGTCAGACAGTTCCTGGTCCGGCATCGAGCTCCAAAGAAAATAGGAGAGCCGGGCAGCCAACTCATGGGCGTTGAGCTTTCTTGGCTTATCCGAATTGAAAGGCTCGGTGAGGTAAAGGAAGTGGGAGGATGCCAAGGCGGCCGACAGGGTTTCCTTGATGGCCGAGACGGGGGTCTCCGACTGTTTCGAAATGACCTCGTAGTGAGCTTGCCATGTTTTGATCTCTTTTTCGCTGACCGGCCGTCTCCACGCCCGACGTAGGAATCGGCTCAATATATTCTTAACCGCGAGAAGATCGGACAACTTCTCTCCTTCGTGAATGATTCTTCGATGGAGCGGAGGAGGCCAAGAGGGGTAGTCGTTGCGGACGAACTCGACGGACTCGATGATGATGCGTGGAAAGTCAGGGTCTTCGGGGTAAACCTTGGCCTTGCTCTTCTTTATTCGCGGTTGAGGTTTGCGGGCTTCATAGGCAAAAAGTTTCTTGGTCATGGACATCCACTTGGAGTCTATGAAACGATATTTGGGCACTAGGGCCTGTCTCTGTTTTTCGTCGAAAGACTCGATGCCACCCAAAGCTTCCACGGTGCCGAGTAAGCTAATCAGTTCCGACCTGCTCGACTCGCCATCGAGTTGCGGAAGCAGGGAAGAAGAAACGGAAAAGCGAGGTCTTCCTATGACTTGACTTGGATTCTTGTTTAAGTAGTCCAACTCGAGAGTGAATGCCATGCCACCCTTGTGTTCGACGGCTTCGGCAAACTCGAAGAGACTGGCATGGTTCTGGCCAATTTGGTTGCTCGATCCCCAACCGGTGTCACGAGGGTTGTCGTCAATGGCCGCGGTCGCGGAGAATTTTTTGTTGTTTTGCAACAAGTCGTTCCGGGCATTGATCAACTTGACCGGCTTGCCTTTACCTTGGGTGCCAATTGGCTTGGCAAAGACCCGTAGGTCGCTGAGGGTGAAGTTTCCCTTGCCCCCCCGGCCAGGCCCATTTTTCTTCAGCGACTTGTCGGTCAGGGCATCGATTCGGATTGCCCTGACACGAGGCAAGTCTACCTCGGCCGTCACGACCCAGCGGTCATTCTTCGGGTTCTGTCCGGCCAAAAGAAAGGAGCCGTCGGTCTGCGGGACGAAGGTTGCTCCCTCGAGAGATTTTGGCTCGGCATTGCCGAGAATCGCCCAATCCGCTTTGGCCGGAGGCTTTTTCGGCAGCTTCTGCAACCATTGATCGAAGCGGCTCGGAAGTTCTTCCTTTTCGAAGAGCTCGCGTTGGGCAACAAGTTCAGCCAAGGTATTTTCCCACTTGACCACTTTCTCCCTCGTGGCCTCCGCATTAAGCTCCTCCTCGATCTCCTTGGTGATCGCCTTGGGTGGGGCCTCACCATCGAAGAGGGCGTTTTGGAAGGCAATGATTCCGCTCAGCTTGTCATCCGGCACACGAGCCTCGGGTTGCGGAAAGAACTCGGGCCAGCCGGAAATGTCGTAGTACTCTGGAGTGTTCGAGGTAACCGCAATTTCTCCGGCATCGCCCATTATGTTGAGGGTTA
>CAWVZQ010000406.1:0-3122 GCA_963934405.1 uncultured Opitutales bacterium
AGAGAGCAACTGCTCTTCCACGGACGCTGAGGGGGCGAGGCTGAGATGGAGTTCGCCTTCGGTCTTCGTCGACCAAGACATCCGTCGAGGACGAGCATCGAAGCTTACAACCACGATACGGGTTTGGTTTTCCAAGGAGACTTTTCCTCCCTTGTTGAAGTATTGTTCCAGAGATGGGTTGGACCGAGGTTCGGCAAGCTTGCGTTCGAGCCATTTTGAATTGGCTCTGACGAAGTCTAGGCCGTCGCTTTCCTTGGAGCGGAGCGGGAGGGTGAGAACAACTTCGCCGATGTTCTTGACGCGAAGGTTCATCCTGCGGGCTCGAGGGGATCTCCGAATTCGGCAAGACAGCAAAACGGGCCCTTCGCCGGATTCAACTTCGACCAACTCTATCTTGTCGTCGGGCATGGTCGGGGTGAAGTTCTCAATCCTTTTCCAAGGAGGACTGCGGTTCCAATTCTTCGACTATCTCGGAGGCGTAACGGCGAAGAGCCGACTCGGGATCAACTCCCGCTTTTCGACAAGCCGAGACCAGGAGGAAGAGTTCCCGCCCCATCTTGTTCTCGTCCGGTTCAGCCCCGGAGGTATTCCCTTCGGGTTCATTCCATGACGCTTTAGCGGCAAGGCCCGCCTTGTCGGCTCGCTTGAAAACATCCAAGGCAAAAAGGAGAGCGGGCAAACGTGGAGGAAGGTCGCGAAATATCTTTCGCTTGTTGGCGGGCAAGCCTTTGGCGACCTTTTCCGCAGCCTTGATTTCGTCCCAGCGGGCGAGCACCTCATCGGCAGACTCCAGTTCGGCCCCTTCGCCAAACACGTGGGGATGGCGACGAATAAGCTTTTCGTTTATCTCGCGGGCAACGTCTTCCAAGTCAAAAGAATTGGATTCCTCAGCGATTTGAGAGTGCATGACCACCTGTAGGAGAAGATCGCCCAACTCTTCTCGCATGGCCGGCATGTCCTGGTTGTCGATGGTCTCTAGAACCTCCGAAGTCTCCTCGACGAGGCAGCCAGACAGCGATTGGTGGGTCTGTTCGATATCCCATGGGCAACCGTCCGGCGCCCTCAACTTTGCAACTATTTCCCTTAGTCGTTGAATTTCATTCACGAGAGCGCATGCTGAATAGCTTACGCATTGTGGCAATCCTATCCTGTCGCAAATGCTAATTCTTTCTTACAAATGGACAAACTGACGGAAATAATGAACTGGAAGCGGAAGGAGATTGCTCCCCGCATTCGTCCCGTTCGCGACGAGGAGCTCATTCGCTTGGCTGAAAAGTTTCCCTTTCGCGGAGCTTTTCGGGATGCTTTGTCGTCAGCCGAGGAACTTTCCGTAATCGCAGAGATCAAGAGGCGGTCGCCTTCCGCTGGAGAGATTGCCGATATTCCCGATGCACCTGATCAAGCCCGCAAATACGTGAACGCCGAGGTCGACTGCCTTTCCATTCTCACGGACCAGAAATATTTCGGGGGGCATTTGGATGACCTTTCCGAAGTCACCGACTTTCTGCGTGAGCGGAATCGTCCCCTGCCCTGCCTTCAGAAGGATTTCATGGTGCATCCCATTCAGGTTTCCGAGGCTGCCGAGAGAGGAGCTAGAGCTATTCTGATAATTGTCCGGGCGCTATCGAACGATGAAATGAAGGAACTTCGGGAATCTGCTGACCTAGCCGGACTGGACTGCCTCTACGAAGTGCACGAAGAGTCCGAACTCGATCGAGCGCTTCCTCATAATCCCGAGATCATCGGCGTGAACAATCGGGACCTCACCCGGTTCGTGACCGATTTGAGCATCAGCGAGGACCTTATTCCGCAAATTCCCGACAATATCGTTAAGGTGAGCGAGAGCGGAATTCTAGAACCCGAAGACGCTTGGCGGGTTCGAGATGCCGGGGCGGACGCCATCCTATGCGGGGAAGCCTTGATGAAGGCGGATGACCCCGAAAGGTTTGTCGCCGACATGAAGGAAGAATAACGGAGAAACTAAAAGGAATGCCCCTAACTCCCACAGAAACAAGGGCATTGCTCGATAAATTGGGCCATCGCCCACAGAAAAAGCTGGGACAAAACTTCCTTGTCGACGGCAATCTCGTTCGCAAATCCTTGGAAATGGCGGATCTGCCCCCCGGGTCGACGGTGGTGGAGATCGGTCCCGGACTAGGAAGTCTCACAGGAGCCTTGCTTGGCGAGGGGCACAAAGTATATGCGGTCGAACTCGACCCTGCTCTCGTCTCCCATCTCAAGGAAGCTCTTGCGGAATCTATCGCTCAAGCTCGACTCACCTTGCTTGAGGCAGACGCGGTGAAAACGCCCCTCGGTTCGCTCCCCGAGGAGATAAGTGACTTTTACATCGTCGCCAACCTTCCGTATGCGATTTCTTCGCCTTGGTTGGAAGCCGTCCTCGCGAGCGGAAGGCTTCCCCAGCGTATGGTGCTTATGCTGCAAAAGGAATCCGCTGATCGATACTTGGCAAAGCATGATTCCAAAAGTTACGGAGCACTCGCCATCTTCCTCGCTGGATCTTTTGTCGGAGGCGACATGCACGTTGTAAGTCGGCGCTGCTTTCATCCCGCGCCCGCGGTCGATTCCGTACTGCTTCGATTTGATCGTCGGGAGGAACCGTTTCTTTTTTCCGGAGAGGTTCGTGAATTGGTTCGCCGCCTGTTCACTCGCCGTCGCAAGCAATTGGGGGTCTTGGCCAAACCCGAAAAACCGGAGGTTCTTCAGCGGATTACGGATTGGTTCTCCCGTGAGGGATTATCATCGACTCTCAGACCCGAGCAAGTGCCCGCCGACAACTGGCGAAGTTTGTAGGCTGAACCTCAGGCTTGCTCGTAGGCTAGCCTGACCACTTCTTCCCCGTATTTTCGTTCCAATCGGCGCACCGTGAAATGTCCATGAGCCATATCTTGAAAGTGGTCCATGAAGAGGGTGTTGATCAAGGCGCCTCCCGCAGCTCCTATGACGGGAACGGCTTGAGCCGCCATCTTCTGGGAAACCTGAATGCCGAACCGAGTGGCAATTTGCTCGATTAACTTAAGCAGTACGGGAGCCGCTTCTTTACCGATACCTTGCGATGCTATATGCTTGGCCGCTTCCGAAACGGTCTTGGCCAAGGCCATTCT
>CAWVZQ010000407.1:0-3104 GCA_963934405.1 uncultured Opitutales bacterium
GCTGAGTGGCATCACTCTTGGAAAATGGATTGCGGGCAGAAACGCCTGCCTTCTCAAAGAGTCGATTCTTTTCGTCTCTCAAGGCCTTGCCGGCGGCCACATACCCCTCTCCAACCTGCGTGTACACATCCCGAAACGTCACGTAGCAGGACCTCGCTTTGGGTTTTGCGATGTAGCGGCTGACGCCCTCGCGATGACAAGGAGGAACGCGGGGACAGGCTAGTACTGGTAACCGCAGGAGAACTCGAGCATCTGGAGGGCGCGACTGGAAAAGGATGTCAGCTCCCCAAGGTTGACCAAGCGGTAGTGCATCCCGAAAAGCAAGTGTTCGGTCGCAAAATATTCGAGACCGGCAAAGAGATGATAGGTCAGTACGACATCGTTCTCCGAATACGGGACGCCCCCAATCATCATGGAAATTTCCTGCCTGCCCCCGCCCACCCCGAATCCGATGGGGAGTTTGAGATCGTCAAGCAGATCGAGCTTTCTTCCACCCGTGAGGTGAAAACCGAAGAACTCGGTATCCCCGGAAAAGCTCGGGTTGAACCTGCCCGAATAAATCGATTGGAGGTCGATCGACTTCAGATCACTCCGGGCGTAGGTAAAATGAATGTCAGCGAAATAGTTGTCCCATGCCCACCCTGTCCGCAGGCTGGCTCCGCCCCCCAGGCTTTCCTCGACCTCGAAGCTCGAACCGACGACGATTGAGGTCCAATCGAATCCGGACGAATAGACCAGGGCAAGCGAAGAAACGAAGTAACCCCCAGGCCCTCCGAAGGATTGCCGGACTGGAACGGGCCCGGAAATGGAGGGAGGGGTCGGAACCGGAGGTGGAGCGGGTTTCATAGCCGGGGAGGGTCTTTGGTTTGCCCGGATAATCTCGTCAAGCTTAGCTTCCAAGGCTTGCCGTTCACGCTCGAACTCTTCCGTTTTTGAAGGATTTTCGGCGGGCTCGGCCTCCTTGATTTCGGGGGGTGCGGGAGGAATGATCTTGGGTTGAGGAGCGGGGGGAAGGATTCCCAAGCCCGTGGAAAACCTTTCTTTTTCACGGTTCAATTGATCGTTCACTCGGGCCAAGGTGGCTTGGATGGAGAGAAGTTCTTGCCTGACCGCCTCCTTTCGCTCCAACATTGCTCGAACTTCTTGACGAAGCATATGGGCTCCATCATCCGCACTGGACAACGGGAGCGTACCCATCGACGATACGTAAAAAAATACGGCTATTGTTTTCAAGTTCATTTTTCGTTGCTCTTGGGCAGGATCGAAATGCCCGAGGTTTCGGATTTGCCGTGGATAAGGAGCTCGGACATGGAACGTTCCTTTTGCTCGGCCGAAAGGTCTTCCCTTCCCCTGATCAGGTCGAATGCTTCGGACAGTGTCAGTGTGCCCTGATACGAATGCGATTTCTCGTTGCTCTTGGGCAGGATCGAAATGCCCGAGGTTTCAGACTTGCCATGGATAAGGAGCTCGGACATGGAACGTTCCTTTTGCTCGGGCGTAAGGTGTTCCATCCCCCTGATCAGGTCGAATGCTTCGGACAGTGTCAGTGTGCCCTGATACGAATGCGGAGCGATGACCGGGACGAAGGACGCATCGATCGTTGCGTCCCCAATGACTTCCAGAACAACTTTGCCAGTCGTTCCCGTAAAGTCCCCACTCCACCCCGAAAAATCATACCCATCGGCCGGTGATGCCGAAAGGATTACGGTTTCCCAATGGTAGTATTCCCCGTATCCGGTCAAGGATCCTCCACTTGCCGGGATCGGGCTTCCCTGCAAAACATGGGGACGGTTGGCTTGAAACCAGGTCTTGTTCCGGTAATCATAAAGGGTTGGCTCGGGACGGGAACGATCCAAGTAGGTCCATTCGCTCCGGTTATAAACATAAAGAGAGGGAAAGGTATCCTCGTTCGTCCAAATCCAACCGATGTGTTCGAAATAAAACCAGGTCCCGCCGTCCCCATTTTGACTGACGTAAATCCAGCCCAGGTTCTTGTGATATATCCATGTAACCGAGCTTTGCCAAAAGATCCCAAACCAGCTCGAATCAAACCAATTCATATGAAGGTGCGTTGCGTTTTGGATAACGGGCGTGCGAGGGTAGAAAGGCAAGCTGTCGGCCTCGAGCGGATCACTACCGCCATCCACTTCCTGCTTGTCGGTGAACCCATCCCCATCGCTGTCGGAATTTCGGGGGTCCGTACCAAGTTCTCTCTCTTTATCGTCGCTCAAGCCATCCCCATCGTCGTCATTGTCGTAGAAGTCCTCCGTTCCATCCCCATCGAGATCCTCCACAACATTTGTCACGCCTATCGTGATCGTCTGCTCATCATGAAGGGATCCATCGGAAGCGCGCACCGTTACCTCATAGGTATTGTTCGTACCTTGATCAGTCGGATTTTCGAAGTCAGGAACCGAATCGAAGATCAACGAACCACTCGTGGAATTGATCGAGAACTTTGCCTGATCCGCGCCACCACTGATCGAATAAGCCAAAGTGTCTCCGTCCGCATCCGTTGCATTAACGTCGGTCACGTTGGCTTGATTCTCCAAAACATCAAGAGAAACGCTGGAGTTCCCATCAAAGCTGGTGATGACGGGAGAATCATTCACTGCACTCACCGTCACCGAAAAGGAATCGCTCACCGACTGACCGTTCGAGGCGCCGGTCACCGTAATCGTCGCCGTACCGTTCGCGTCGGCCTGATAGTCCAGGGTCAGGGTATCCCCGCTCACCGTCGCCGTCACCAGCGATTCGTCGCTCGAGGTCGCCGTCTTCGTGATCGATGCGTTGTCGTCATCCACGTCGTTGAATACGTTGGCTAGTTCGATCGTGACATTGGCGTCGCCCTCCGTAGCCGCAACGTCATCGATCGGGTTGGCCACCACCGGCGGATCGTCCGTCGCGGTCACCGTCACGGTGAACTCGTCTTCCACTGACTGAGCGTTCGAAACGCCCGTCACCGTGATCGTCGCAGTGCCGTTGGCATCCGTGCCATATCTCAAGATCAGCTCTTCTCCGCTCACCGTCACGCTGACCACGGAAGAGTTGTTCGAAACCGCTGTCTTGGAGATCGAGGCGTTATCGTCGTCCACGTCGTTGAA